>JBAVVF010000700.1:0-2928 GCA_049697155.1 Anaerolineales bacterium | reverse complement strand
CACTCAGGTAGCCACTCCCCTTTTCCGGGCTGAACCGGTGTCAGACAATTAAAAGGTAACTGACAGGTTTTTGTCCTTACCAATTTGGGAAAAATCGTATATCATTTATTTGCCTTTTCAACGTACCCAAGGAGGACGTATGCATCGCAAAATCCAACACCCGTTTATGCTGTTTGTCTTCATATTGATCCTGGTTTCCCTGGCCTGCTCGACGTCTCAGGCGCCGACCCCGACCAACACCCCGAAACCGACCGCGACGGTGACTGCTTCTCCGACCAACACGCCCCGGCCGTCTCCAACGCCGCGCCCCACCCAAACACCCAACCTGGCAGCGACGGAACGCGCCGAAGAACTACAGGCTGAAGTCCAGCTGTATTTTGACAAGGGCTACCTTGCCACGACCGAGGGCAGGTTCCGGGAGCTTGAAGATTTCAAGGATGAATGGGCACAAATGGGCTGGTACCAGTGGCTGCCACTCCGTGATTCAGCTGAAAACTTCTTCATGAGCGCCCACTTCAAATGGGAGTCGGCCTACAAGAGTGCCGATACTTCCGGCTGTGGTTTCATTTTCAGTCTGCAGCCCAACAACGATCACTATGCTGTCTTTCTGGATCGTTCGAAGGTTTTCTTCCTGATCACGGATACCACGCTGGGCTATTCAAAGCCTGTCGGGACGACGCGCGGGACCGGTCGTGTGAAATTTACTCCACCGGCCGAGGCCGATTTCACGCTGATCGTCAAGGATGCCTATGCCTATGTGCTGGTGGATGGGGAAGTGGTCGGTGAATATACCCTCTCCCAGAGCAGGGTGATGCGCGGCAGCCTCGGCCTGACCACCCTTTCCGGCACGAACAAGGACTACGGCACCCGCTGTGAGATGACGAATCTTCACCTCTGGATCCCAAAATAATAATCAGATAGTATAAATCATCTGCTCAACAGGCCTGCGTACAGTCACGCAGGCCTGTTTTGTTTCGCGGCGAACTTCACAGCTTTGTTGACCATCGGTCTCGCATTTAATTCCGAGTAGCGGTATCATATTGGTCACAATCCCAGGCACTGACGTGGAGCCACCTGCATGTCCAATCCCGCGCTGACAGAACTTCTCGCCAGCTATGTCCCAAGGCTAATTCAAAATCGGGTTATCGCAGACCCCTCTCCGATCGAGTCTCCGGTCGCAGAGGAACTTCAGGCTGCGATTCTGTTCGCGGACATTTCAGGCTTTACCCTGCTCACCGAACGCATGGCGCAGCGGGGGCCCACAGGCGTGGAAACCCTGGCGCGCATCCTGAACGAGTATTTTGGACAATTGATCGATATCATCCATGCCTATGGCGGGGATGTGGTGAAGTTCGCGGGCGACGCGGTCATCGCAGTCTGGCCGATCATCCCGGATCTTTCTTTTACCCCGGCTTCGTCCGTGGCTGGCGCGCCGGTCTCCCGGGCGGATCAATGGCAGTGGACGATGCGGGCGGCCGAATGTGCCATCGAAGTCCACAAACGGCTGACGAATTACAAAGTGGAGGGTGCGAACCTCTATCTCAAACTGGCGGTGAGCACCGGCAGGATCGGTACGGCGCACGTGGGTGGGATATTCAATCGCTGGGAGTTCCTGATCACCGGCAAACCGCTGGTCGAGCTTGGCATTGCCAATACCCTGGCCCAGGCCGGTGAAATCCTTGTCACTCCTTCCGCCTGGAAGTTGATCAGGAACGACTGCAAAGCCGAGGTGATCGAATTCGAACTGCGGGATACGATTGCCCAGGGCGGACGTCTCGAAAGCCTGAACAAGCCATCCTCCATCTTTAGCAAGCCTCAAAGAACTGTTATTCCGGAGTGGGCCGAAAATTCGCTGCGGCCCTATATTCCCGGCGCAGTGATCAATCGCCTGGCCGCCGGTCAGAGCAGCTGGATCGCGGAATTGAGGCGGGTGACCGTGCTCTTCATCGGCCTGCCTGACCTCGATCAGCGTACCGACCTGGAGAGCGCCCAGAATATTGCGCGGCTGGTCCAGCGTTCCGTCTACCGGTATGAAGGCAGTATCAATAAGATCAACGTGGACGACAAAGGCATCACCATCGTCGCGGCGCTTGGGCTGCCGCCCTTCTCGCACGAAGATGACCCGGCCCGCGGCGTGCAGGCGGCTCTGATGATCCGCAAGGAACTGACGAACCTGCATATCCGCAGTCAGATTGGGATTACAACCGGTCACATCTTCTGCGGCTCGATCGGGAATGAGACGCGGCGCGAATATACGATCATTGGCAATGCCGTCAACCTCTCGGCCCGCCTGATGGGGGCGGCCAGCCTGCAGGACGAGCTGATCGTCAGACATGGCATTCCCATCCTGTGTGACCGCGCCACCTACGACGGCGTCAAGGACGCGGTGGAGTTCGAGCCTCTTGCGCTTCAACAGGTCAAGGGCCGGACGGAACCGGTCGAGGTCTTCCATCCGCTCGAGATGAAGAAGAGCATCATCCGCCCGAAGATGGAGCTGATCGGCCGCCAGGAGGAAAAGGCACTCATTGCAAGCGCCCTGCAGGAACTGGCCCGCGGCACGCCCCACCAGACGATCGTCCTGCAGGGCGAAGCCGGGATCGGCAAATCACGCCTGTTCGAAGACCTGGTCCGGCAGGCTGAGACGCTGGCCGTGAAGATGTTTATCGGGCGCGGCGATGCGATCGAGAAATCCAGCCCGTACCATGCCTGGCGGCCGATTTTCAACCGGATTTTCGAAATCGAAGAACTGCTGGCCAAAGCGGAATTACCCGAGGAAGCTCAGGCTGCGATCGAGAACCAGGTTGCTGCAAAGCTGGCGGCCATCGATCCTGACCTCGTCCGGTATGCTCCGCTGGTCGATGTGGTTTTGCCCGTTTCCATGCCGGACAATGAGTTCACCGCGACCCTATCCGGCGAGATCCGCGGCGG
>JBAVVF010000699.1:0-2421 GCA_049697155.1 Anaerolineales bacterium | reverse complement strand
CGCCAAGGCTGAAGACCTTGGTGTCAAGAAAGCCAATCTGCCCTGGCTCAATATGTTTATCCTGGCGGTCCTGGCGGGTGCCTTCATCGGTATTGGTGCCATCTTTGCCACCACTGTTGCTGCCGGTGGGTCGGCCTTGCCGTACGGTGTGTCCCGCCTGCTCACAGGTCTTGTCTTTACCGTCGGACTCATCCTTGTCATCGTCGGTGGCGCGGAACTGTTCACCGGCAACGCCCTGATCACGATGGCCTTCGCCAGCAAAAAGGTCACCGGGGCGCAGCTGCTGCATAACTGGGTGATTGTCTATGTCGGCAACTTTGTCGGCTCGATCCTGACGGCCTATATCGTCTTCCTCGGTAAACAGTATGCCTTTGGGGGTGGTGCCATCGGTCTGGCGGCCCTGAATATCGGCGAAGCCAAGACCTCCTTCACGTTTGTTCAGGCAGTGGCCCTGGGCATTATGTGCAATGCGCTTGTCTGCATGGCCGTATGGATGTGCTACAGCGCCCGCACCACCACTGATAAGATCCTGGCAATCATCCCGCCCATTGCCACCTTCGTGGCAGCCGGCTTCGAACACAGCATTGCCAACATGTATTTCATCCCGCTGGCGCTGTTCGTCAAGAACTGGGGCGATGCCAAGTTCTTCGAGACGATTGGCAAGACCGCCGCTGACTTCCCCAATCTCACCTGGGGCAATTTCTTTATCAAGAACCTGCTGCCGGTGACCATTGGCAACATCATTGGCGGCGCGCTCATGGTCGGAATGATCTACTGGTTCGTCTATCTCCGCCATGGGGTAAAGCCTGTCACGCACGCGGCCCACGCGAAGGCTGCGACAGACTAAATTGCGAATGTGATGGACCCTCCCGCAGGCTTGTACCTGGGAACCTGTTGGACAGGCCTGCGGGATTTTTGATAACGATAAGCCGGACCGAAACATCAGGCTTTTGTGGATTGTTAGAGAGCGCATCCTCCGATCAATGCTCGGAATTCATCTTTACGATATTGACGCCGGTCAAAGGAGCAGCCCAGCGGGCCCTGCGCGGTCTAGCGCGGATCTGATTTCCAGGTCCGTTCGAATTGTCATTGACCTGCCGTAAATTATCATAGTTCAATGGAGAAGAAAATCATCTGGACGCGTGACTTTCTCCATCTTGGATATAACTTGTTAAGGGGTTAATCTAAAGCTACTATGCACGAATTTTCGCTTACTCAGAACCTGCTTGATATCGCCTTGAAGAATGCCAATTCCAGGCGGATTGTCAACGTACATTTGTTGATTGGCCCGTTTTCGGACGAGCGTGAAGAATCGATCCAGTTTTATTGGAGAGACCTGGCCAAGGATACACTGGGCGAGGGCGCGAAACTGCACTTCCAGCGTGTCAAAGCCGAGATGAAATGTCTGGCATGTGGTGGAACATTTAACCTCGATGGTGAAGAATCGCTGTGCGTGTATTGCCAGAGCGATCGCCTGAGATTGCTCAGCGGCGATGAGGTCAGGCTCGAACGTATTGAAGTGGAATGAGATGCTGATGTTGAGCAGAGTCACTCGAGAGACGCACGTCATCGAAACGCAGGATTTTTAAAAGGTACCCGTGCCGTCCCTCGGGGAGGATCGTACTCTGGCTGGGACGAGAATAAATGGCAAAGCATATTTCGGTCAAAGGGGTGGTCCAGGGAGTCGGGTTTCGTCCATTTGTTTATGGACTGGCGACCCGCCTCGACCTGCATGGCTGGGTATGCAATACGTCCGGCGGGGTGGAAATTCTTGTCGATGGACAGACTTCAAACCTGGAACGATTCGTTCAATCCCTCTCTTCGGAAAAACCGCCCCTGGCCTGGATCGACTGCATCCAGGTGGATGAAGCGTCCTGTGACTCCTCCCTGACCTTTGAGATACGCGAGTCGCTGGCCGTGAATGGCGCCTATCAGCCCATTTCTGCTGACATGGCCATCTGCCCCGATTGCGAGCGTGAGCTCTTCAACCCCCGCGACCGCCGCTACCTGTATCCATTTATCAACTGCACGCACTGCGGCCCGCGCTTCACGATCATCAGGGATATCCCCTACGATCGTCCCAGCACGACCATGGCGGACTTCCCCATGTGCGATCACTGTCGGGAAGAGTATACGGATCCGCTGGACAGACGTTTTCATGCCCAGCCGATTGCCTGCCCCGAATGCGGTCCCTTTGTCGAGCTGCGGGAAACCCATTCCCAGTTTCCCACCTCGGACCCGCGCATCTCGAGCATCGAGATCCGCACCTCCGCCATTCTCAAGGCCCGGCGGCTGCTGCGCGAAGGATATATCGTTGCCATCAAGGGGCTGGGCGGTTTTCATCTGGCCTGCGATGCCTCCAATCCATACACGGTGGCACAGCTGCGCGATCGCAAGGGTCGCATCGACAAACCCTTTGCC
>JBAVVF010000698.1:0-9116 GCA_049697155.1 Anaerolineales bacterium | reverse complement strand
CGTCTATTCCGACAGCCCCACCTGGAAGGATTACATCGAAAGAGAAACCCTGCCTCGCCTGGGAAAGCGGGCCGTGATCCTGAACTGGTCGGAACGAAGGAACTGGAAAACCTCATTGCCTGTCCTGGCGTTCCGAACCTTTGGCGGCTATCGAAACTTCAATCCGATCGGGATTGTCATTCGTCCTTTTCGCTGCGCGAAGACCTACCGGTTCTTTGAAGCCTTCAAGGAGTTCAAGCAGGGTGACCGCGGGAAGGTTGAGAAAATAAGCATGGAATTGTTCAAAACCCTGGGAATTTGAAGTTCTCAAGCAGGAAGACAGTTGAGAACCTGGTTTCAAAAGGAAGCATGCATGTCCTGGAAAAATCAACTTCACAAAGACCCTTTGCCGTGGCTGTTGGAAACCGATAACTCCGGCGTTCGCTACCTTGCCCTGCGCGACCTGCTCGATCTTTCCGACGATGACCGCGAGCTGAAGTCCGCGCGCAAGGCCGCCCACAAAGAGGGACCGATCGCGGAAGTTCTTTCTCACATGAATAAAGAAGGTTACTGGGTCAAGCCCGGACCCGGCTATGGCCCAAAATATAGTTCGACCGTCTGGTCCATCATTTTGCTGGCCCAACTGGGTGCATCGGTCAGCGAAGACAAACGGATCGAGCAGGCCTGCCAATATCTGCTGGATCAGATGGCGGAAGGCGGTCAATTCACCACGAGCGCCTCGGGCGCGCCCTCCGGAACGATCGATTGCCTGCAGGGAAATCTATGCTGGTCGCTGCTGGAGATGGGCTGCGAAGACCAGCGCCTGAAATCCGCTTACGAATGGATGGCGCGCACCGTCACGGGCGAGGGGATCGCTCCCCTGGCAGACAAGGATGCCCCGGTCCGCTATTACGCGTATAAATGTGGTCCCACGTTCGCATGCGGCGCAAACAACAAACTTCCCTGTGCCTGGGGCGGGGCTCGAGTGATGCTGGCGTTCAGCAGGCTGCCCGTCAGGGAACGAACGCCATTGATCAGAAAGGCCATCGCGCAAGGCGTGGATTTCTTTTTCAGCGTCGATCCCGCAACAGCAAAGTATCCATCAGGCTTTGCCGACAGGCCCAGCGGCAATTGGTGGAAGTTTGGCTTCCCTGTTTTCTATGTAGGGGACATATTGGAGATCGCCGAGGCGCTGGTCGGGCTGGGATACGGCAAAGATCCGCGCCTATCCAACACGCTGAAACTTATTCGTGAAAAACAGGACAGCGAAGGCCGCTGGTCGCTGGAATACGATTACGCAGGCAAGACCTGGATCGATTTCGGCAAAAAGAAGGAGCCGAATAAGTGGGTGACCCTGCGGGCATTGCGAGTATTAAAACTTCTACATTAGATGTTGCTTAAGGGGATATTATGACAACCTGGCAAACGTATATAGTTGGGATTGGTTTGCTATAATCAGCGGACATGAGAGCGAACATAAAACTCATCCTGTTGTACACCCTGGCAGCAGGGCTGCTCGCAGCGTTGACCAGCCCCATCCCGGGGACATCCCTGCTATTGACCGGGCTGGAGATTCTGATGATCGTCCACCTTGCCAAAAGGAATCAGTTTGATTTGAGTCTGAAAGGACTGGGCTTCTCTGCAACGGCATTATGGGGAATCTCCACGCTCCTGAAGGATGCCGGCGTGGAATTGCTGCGCTTCGCGCCCATGCTTGGCTGGGCGGCAGGCGTCATCGTCGCCATGCTCTTTGTCTTCTTTTTGGGGATATTGATGAACCTTTATTTCAGTAAATAGACCTCCTGCATAAGCCATAGGGTGAACCTTTTGAACCACGGAGACTCTGAGAAAAAAACAAGGAGAAAACTCCGTGTCTCCGCGTCTCCGTGGTGAGGGTTTGGACTTTTGCAAGATGTCTAGCAAATAAAAATGTCATTCTTCGCTTTGCTCAGAATGACATTGTACAAGGCGGGTTATTTATAAAGAATAACTCTCTCCCGGCTTCAGGACAACGGCCTTGGTTTTTGTCTCTTTCCCGACTCGCTCTGCCCAGGCGTTTGGATCCTGGGCGATCAAGCCCCAGGTATTGTAATGAATGGGAATGACTGCTTTGGGCTGGAGCATTTTCACTGCCCGCAGCGCATCGTCGGGACCCATCGTAAAGTTATCGCCGATGGGCAGGACGGCCAGGTCAATGTCTTCCTCACCGATCAATTTCATGTCGCCAAATAAGCCTGTGTCCTGGGCCATGTAAATCTTTTTGCCGTCGTTCGTCGTCAGCAGGAAGCCGCACGGATTTCCGCCGCTCGAGCCGTCGGGCAGTTCCGATCCATGCAAGGCCAGTGTCAGCTTGAGATAACCGAATGGATATTTGAAGCCGCCGCCGATGTGCTGGCCGTGGGCTTCGATGCCCTGGTTGCCGAACCAGACGGCAATCTCGTTCACGCTGACGACCAGCGCCTCCGTCCGTTTGGCGATCGCGACACTGTCACCCAGGTGGTCGCCGTGTCCATGGCTGATGAGGATAAAATCCGCCTCCACCTCCTCCGGGGAGATCGAAGCAGCCGGATTGTCCTTCAGGAAGGGGTCGACGATGATTTTGTATTCGCCCGTCTCAAGTCCGAGCGCAGCATGCCCGTACCAAGTGAACTTGGTTGCCATACCTGCCTCCTTTTCATACAGTATAGGCAAATTTGGGGCCAAGTCAATTGCCAGCAAACTCGCCAAAGCCGGAAAATCCTACAGCGTCCACACGAATCCGGAGAAGTCTGCACAAGTTACTTTTAAGCCGGAAGATAAGATCATCGTCATCGCAGAAAACCAGCCCCGATGCTCCGCGAAGCGGGCGGAGTGGGTAGTCCGCAACCCCCAAACATTCTCCCACGTAGAAGAATTGATGCATTGAAACATGCAAAGGAGAAAAAATTACTGGCTTTGGTTTTCTTGTGGTTCTTGGAATTGGAGCGGCGATCCTCCTGCTCCTGGTGCTGCTCTCCGGGGTTCGCGTCATTCCAAATACCCGCATCGGCATCGTGGAGAAGCGCTTCAGCGGCAAAGGTTCCGTGAAAAGCGGCTTTATTGCCCTGAACGGCGAGGCCGGTTTTCAGCCGAAGGTTTTGCGCGGCGGCATCCATTACCTGCCTCCCTTCCAGTATGTTGTCCATACTGCTCCCCTGGTCACCATCCCCCAGGGAAAGATCGGCTATATCTTTGCCCGTGACGGCAAACTGCTCGAGCCGACCCAGACTCTCGCCTCGAACGAGGCAGTGAGCGACTTTCAGGATGTGGAAGCATTCCTCAAGAACGGCGGACAACGCGGACCGCAGCGCCGCATCCTGCGTGAAGGGACCTACGCGATCAACCTGGTGCAGTTCATCGTCCTCACGGACCAGCGGGTCTACTCCCTGCCGCTGAGCCGCGAAGACATGGATGTGATCCAGAAGATGGCCAACGTGATTGCCGAGCGCGGCGGGTTCGTCCCCGTGATCATCAAGGATACGGACGATAAGATCGGCATTGCCACCGTCCATGACGGTCCCTCTCTCGCCCAGGGTGAGATCATCGCTCCCGTAGTGGGTGATGACCCGAAAAACCCGGAAACGTATCACAACAAGTTCCAGGACCCCGACAAGTTCCTGAAAGCAGGCGGCTTCCGTGGTCGCCAGCTGCAGGTGCTGGTCGAAGGCACGTACTATGTCAACCGTCTGTTCGCAACCGTCGAAATGATCCTAAAGACGGTGATCGAAGTGGGCAACGTCGGCGTGGTCGTTTCATACACCGGTGAAACGGGCGAAGACCTTTCCGGCTCGGAATACCGCCACGGCGAGCTCGTGACGCGCGGCAAGCGCGGCGTCTGGGAAGAGGCGCTCCTGCCTGGCAAATACGCCTTCAATACCTACGCCGGGAAAGTCGTTTCCGTCCCGACGACCAACTTTATCCTCAAATGGATCAGCAGCCAGACCGGCTCGCATAAGTTCGATGAGAACCTGAGCGAAGTCTCGCTCATTACCAAGGACGCCTTCGAGCCCTCCCTGCCCCTGTCGGTGGTCGTGCACATCGATTATAAAAAGGCTCCCCTGGTCATTCAGCGCTTTGGCGACATCAAGCGCCTGGTCGAACAGACCCTCGACCCGATGGTGGCGGCCTACTTCAAGAACATCGGTCAAACCCGCACCCTGATCCAGCTGCTGCAGGAACGCAGTGCCATCCAGCAGGTCGCCAGCCAGGAAATGCAGGAGAAGTTCCAGCATTACAACCTCGAGCTGGAGGAAGTGCTGATCGGTACACCTTCCTCGCCTGCGGATGACGTGCAGATCGAGACCATCCTGACCCAGTTGCGCTCCCGCCAGATCGCGGCCGAGCAGATCGAAACCTACGACCGCCAGGAAAAGGCCGCGGTCAAGGAACGCGAACTGCGCGAAGCCGAAGCGCGGGCCCAGATGCAGACCAGCATCACCCAGTCCGAGCTGAACGTCAACGTGCAGTCCTACCAGGGTAAGGCTGAGTACCAGCGCTCCATCCAGCAGGCCGCGCAGATCCGTGCGCTGGCGGAGGCCGAAGCCGAGAAGATCGCCCGCATCGGTATCGCGCAGGCCCTGGCCACCGAGGAGCAGGTCCGGGCGTACGGCGGACCGCAGTTCCAGGTCACGCAGCAGGTGCTCAACCGCTTTGCGGAAGCCATTCAGGAATCCCAGGTGGATGTTGTCCCGCGCGTGATCGTCGGCGCAAATAAGGACAGCGGTTCCGGCAACATTATGGAAGCCCTGCTGGCCATGCTGCTCTCCGACCGCTTCGCGGCACTGGCGGACAATGGACACAGTCAGCGCTCGGAGGAAGCCGAAAAGCTCCGGGCGGAGATCCGCAAAGGCATGACGGGTAAGAAAGAGTAAAAGGGAACAAGTACACAGGTGCAGAAGTAAACAGGTACACAGGTAAACGAGTTGTTGTCAGACTTGTCTACCTGTGTACTTGCATACCTGTCCACTGACGCCATGCGACCGGGAGATGTCAGACGAAAATCTGTTCCGAATAAAAACATGGTGGTATACGTTAACTAACTGACAAGGCACGAAACAGAAATGGAAGTTTCACGGTAATGACAGTTCCAGCAGTCAACGAGACAGAGCTTGTTACCCGGGCCCAAAGCGGCGACCGAAACGCG
The DNA here is from genome assembly GCA_049697155.1 of Anaerolineales bacterium. Taxonomy (GTDB): domain Bacteria; phylum Chloroflexota; class Anaerolineae; order Anaerolineales; family Villigracilaceae; genus Defluviilinea. The sequence continues at coordinate 3,976 of JBAVVF010000698.1, read as the reverse complement.
TTCAGCGAACTGGTCCGCATCCACGCCCAGGGTGTCATGAACGTCATCTACCGCATGTGCGGCGATGCGCGCATTGCCGAGGATGCCGCCCAGGAGACCTTTATTCAAGCCTGGCTGCACCTTTCGTCATACCGCCCGCAGACGTCGCTGCGCAGCTGGCTGTACCGCATCGCGGTCAACGCCGCGACCGACATGCTGCGCAGGGAGAGGCGCATCCTGCCCAATGCCCTGGAGGATTTACAGTTACAGGATCCGCAGCCCGGGCCCGAAGCGCTTTTCCTCCAGGAGGAACGAACGGCCCTGGTCAAAAAGGCGATCCTGTCGCTGCCGGAGGCCAGCCGCGTGGTGCTGGTGCTGAGAGAATATGAAGGAATGTCCTACTACGAGATCGCCGAAGCCCTGGACATCCCGGTCGGTACGGTCATGTCAAGATTGAACTACGCACGCAAATCGTTGAAAGACAAATTGGAACAAAAGTTATTCGTACAGGTGGAGGCCGGACATGTCTAAGCACGTTACCGAGTGGTTGAATGCCTACCTGGATGGTGAATTGAAAAGCAGCCAGCTTCAGCAGGTGGAAGCACACCTCGTGGAGTGCCAGGCCTGCCGCGCCGAACTGGAATCCCTGGCGCGACTCTCGAGCCTGCTTCAAGAAGTGCCTGCACCTGAGTTCATTTCCTCGGAACGGTTCGCGGCCCAGGTCAACCTGCGTCTGCCCCACCGGCCGATCTCAATACCGCAAAACAAGCTCGTGGAAGCGGGCTGGTGGATGATACCGGTCGGGCTCCTGGCATCCTGGGTCTTTATCGCTACCTCGTTTTTAGTAAGTGAAATTTTGTCTGTGGCGAACAACCTGGGAGTACTGGCTGGCGCTGCGGACTGGCTGGCCTTCGACGCGGCAAACCAATCGTACTGGTCAGCCATGCTCGGACAGATTGGCGTCCTGAGCGGGAACAGCCTGGATTGGGCAGCCTCAGCCGAGGCGCTTACCAGGACATCCCTGCCGCAGATCACATTACAAGTTTCGATCGCCCTGCTCTATTTGAGCTGGATGGCGGTCTGGTGGGCACGCCGCCGGCGTCAGGAGCACGGCCAACTCCTCGAAGGCTGAGGCAGCTCACAAGTGGAACGAATGCAAAAATGTTTGTTAACAAGGAGAATAGAATGATAGATCCCGTCAAAATCCTACAACGTGCCTGGCAGATCCTTTGGAGTTATCGGGCACTCTGGGTCTTTGGTTTGATATTGGCCCTTGCCGCGGGCAGCACTGCTTCGGGCAACGGAGACAATAATGGCGTGCAATGGCGCGAAGATAGCCAGAGTTATCAGCCGCCATCCTATGGCAGCGTACAGGAATTCTTCCAGGATGTCGGCCAGGAGATCGATAAACTCTTCCGGCAGGGAATCCCGGAGGCAAATATCTCGGGCGAGCAGTTGAGCGCCTTCGTCTGGACCATCGGCGCTTTCGTCGTGTTCATGTTCCTGGTTGGTATCGCCGTGTCGATCGCCTACTATGTTTCGGTCACTTCGGTCATCCGCATGGTGGATGAATACGAGAGCACCGGTACCAAGCGGACCGTACGCGAAGGCTTTGGTCTGGGCTGGTCGCCCACCGCCTGGCGAGTGTTCCTGATCAATCTGATCGTCAATCTGCCGGGCATCCTCTTTTTCCTGGCGTTGCTGATCGCAGGTGTGGCCTTCTTCCTGTCCTATGTGAATGGCAACCTGACCTTCACACCGTTCAGCACTGTAGCCACGATCGGCCTGTTGTTTTTGGGTATCCTTCTGGTGGTGATCCTCAGCCTGATCCTCGGCTTTTTCCGCCCCTTCTTCTGGCGGGTCTGTGTTCTGGAGGAGGCCGGCGTACGTGAATCGCTGCAGAGAGGGTTCGCCATGGTGCGCGAGAACTGGAAGAATGCCGGGTTGATGTGGCTCGTGATGATCGGCCTGGGCATTGCCTGGATCGTTGTCTCGATCATTGCAGCGATCCTCACCCTGCCGGTTGTGATCGTCACCGCCGCCCTGGCTGCCCTCGTGGTTGCCATCCCGGGTCTCCTGCTCGTCGGACTCTTCAGCCTGTTCCTGGGCGGACCCCTGCCCTGGATCGCCGCCGGACTCTTCGTCCTGCCGCTGTTCTTCACCCTGGCGTTCTCGCCCTGGCTTCTGTTGGGCAGCTGGCAGCAGGTCTTCACTTCAACGGTCTGGACGTTGACGTATCGGGAGATCAAGGCGCTGCCGGCTCTCGTGATACCGGAAGGTCTTGAGCCGGTCGGAGACTGAAAGACCCTGCAATAAAAATCCCCTTCGCCTGAAGGGGATTTTTATTCGCGCTCGAAGAAGGAAATACTTTCGATGTGAAAGGTTTGCGGAAACAGGTCGAATGGCGTGACCTCTTTCAGACGATAGCCCCCGCTGATGAGCCGGGCCGCGTCGCGCCCCAGCGTGGACGGATCGCACGAGACATACACGATGACCTGCGGCTTCAGCTGCAGGATCGCATCGACGACGCCCTTCTCCAACCCCGCCCGCGGCGGATCGACCAAGACGCAGGTTGGACTGCCAGTCCGACCTGCGAAGGCGGGCAACACATCCTCGGCCAATCCCTCGTAAAGCTCCACGTTCTCGAACTCATCCAGATTGAAGGAAAAATCCTCGCAGGCAGACGGGGAAGATTCGATCCCAATGACACGTTCACATTTCGGTGCCAGGAACGCGCTGAACAGGCCGGCGCCGCAATAGACATCCAGCAAGGTAACTGAAGATGAAACGGGTAAATTGGCAAGCAGATGATTGACCATCTTCTCCGCCATGGCAGTATTGACCTGAAAAAACGAGGCGGCGGAGACGCGGAAATCGCGGCCAAGGACAGAGACGATCACGTGATCATTTCCCGCAATGACAACCGTATTTTCTTCGAATACATGCGCGACCGAAATCTCCGCCTCGATCTCCAGCTCGGGTGCTCCAGGAGAATCCGACTCGAGGACGAGCATCAGGTCCTCATCTCTGCCGGCCCGCAGGGAGACACGCTCGATGTCCGTTCCCGGCTCGAACTCAAGCTGGGGCCAGAGGGCATTGATGGATGCCTCGGGCAGATGACATTCCGAAATGGCAAACGCATCGCGAACATCTGCACGTATATAGCCAAGCCTGCCCTCTTCCGTCAAATGAAACTGCACATGATTGCGATAATTCCACGGTTTGGGGCTTGCCACCATCTGTTGGACAGGCGAATTTTCGATCCGGCCGATGCGCCTCAATTGATCGCGCAGGATCTCGGTCTTCGCTTTCAATTGTTCTTCGTAAGGTAGATTCTGGTAATGGCAGCCGCCGCAGACGCCGAAATGTTTGCAGCGTGGAAGGATTCGATGCGGCGAAGCTTCCAGGATTTCGATCAGTTCGCCGCGTGCGAAGCCGCGCTTTTCCTCCGTCAGCCGGACGCGCACGCGCTCGCCCGGCAGCCCGAACGGGACAAAGACCGCCCGGCCGTCGGGCAGGCGTCCCATGGCATCGCCGCCATAGGTCAGTTTTTCGAGAAGAAGTTCGAAGGTTTTTTGTGTATCAACGCTGGAGAACATTCACAACAGCCTGAACGATCTGTGCAACCTGGATATTCTTTAAAACCCCTACTTTTCTGACCAGCCTTTGGTGAGATACTGAGCGCACTTGTAAGCCATCTGCCGCGGAAGTTTTACCTAGACAATTTTGATCATCAGAATCAATACGAACAATCCAGGAAGCATTAGCATAACGCTCCTTCCATCCTGTAAGAGGAACGATCACTTTCAGAGGCAATATACCAATCAAATCACTGCTGACAATCACTGCAGGACGGGTTTTTCTAATTTCCGACCCGATAGTTGGATCAAGATTGACCAGCCAGATTTCACCCCTTTTCATTTTCGTCATCCTCAAAAAGGAAATCGTCGCTATCCAGTACGTTGAATTCATTCAGATCCGGGTCGGTACTGTAATC
>JBAVVF010000697.1:0-3326 GCA_049697155.1 Anaerolineales bacterium | reverse complement strand
AGGCTCAGGGCAGGCTCGGCGTGAGCGGGTTTTGGTGTCTCCGTGTCTCAGTGGTTATCTGAGAAAGCCACAGGGAAGCCCGGCAGGGGCACTCAAAGTTAACCCAACCTTAAGGGTGAACAGAGATAAGATAAAAGGAAGTATAATTTTTCACCGGAGACAATAACGTTTGGAAACCACTCAACCGGAAGCTCAATTTCAACCTGAAGCGCAATTCCAGCCCGAACCCCTTGCAGAGCAGCCTGCCAACTGGAAACGCTTCTTTCTCGATATTCTCGAAACAGTCATTCTGGCTGTCGTTCTCTATTTTGGAATCAACGCCGTTTCTGCCCGCGTCCGCGTGGATGGTTTCAGCATGCGCCCGACCCTGCAGGACGGCGAATATATCCTGGTCAACAAGCTTGCCTATAAGACCGGTGAGCCCGCACGCGGGGACATCGTTGTTTTCGTTTATCCGCAAAACCCCAAAGAGGACCTGATCAAACGCGTCATCGGGCTGCCCGGTGAATCCATTTCGATCCATGCGGGCACTGTCAGTGTCAACGGCGTCGCGTTGACCGAACCGTATATTGCCAGCCCGCCCATTTACGACGGGGACTGGATCGTGCGGGACGGCGAGCTGTTCGTCCTTGGCGATAATCGCAACGATTCGAAGGACTCGCATCAGTGGGGCCTGCTGCCGATCGAAAACGTGATCGGGCGGGCAGTTCTGATATACTGGCCCCCGCAGGAATGGCAGGTCATCAACTACAATGGGCAGCTTGCCGGACAGCAATTGTTGAGTGTAAAATGAGCGATCTTCAGACCCTACCCACACCGGCTTCGAACTCATTTCCGTGCAACGAATGTTCCGCGGGCATGATGCATTTGCGGCACCTCACCTATTTCACCTGGCTCGGCGAAGAGTTGATTACGGTACCCAACTTTCCCGCCTGGGTCTGTGACATGTGCGGCAAACGGGAATTCGACGAACGCGCCATCTCGTGGCTGACGATGCTCCTGAACCCCAACGCGGGCAAACCGACCCGCCGCGTCAAACGTGCCCCAAGGCCTGGCACAACGAAGAGGAACCTGCCTCATCTCCCGCTTGATTAATCAACATAGACCTAGAAACGAGCAGCATGGACACTTCACCAAGAACCTATCGATTTCTGCCGGCGGACGTCTACACGTCCAGTTACCGCGTTGTGGGCAAGGTGATGGTTTCGACCAACGGCATCATGGGGGCCCTGAATGACATCACCAAGACCCACCTGGAAATCCACGATGCCCGCATGGCCCGCATCCACATGCCGACCAAGCTGGTGGATCATTTCGAAGTGGTCCGCCTGGTCAAAACAGGGGTGTTTGCAATCTGCGCCGCCCGCCGGGAGGACCTGGGGCCCACCGGGACTCAGCGGGGCGGCTATACCAATATCACTGCCATGCCCGTCCGCCTGACCACGCAGGTCTACGAAGTCGAAGGCAAGATCGAAGTGGCCGGGCGCTTCGACTTCGCCGTTATGATTACGGATAAAACCCGTAACTTCATCCCCGTTTATGAAGCCACCCTGGCTGCAATCCTGATTTCCAACCTCAAAGCGGAAAGCCCCGGGATTTTGCTCAACCGTGAAAAGGTGGACATCCTGGCGCTCCTCAACCAGCGCGCCAAAGAGGAGAAGTGAGAGGGCAGAGTTTCACCACGGAGAACACTGAGAGCACTGAGAAAACCCTTGAAAAATCTCTGTGAACTCTGTGTGCTCTGTGGTAAGAGATACCGCTCCAATCTTTTCGCCGTTCTTCAACAGAAAAAACGCTTGACCGTTCCATGAGTGGATGATAAAATCCGCCCGCTCAATAGATAAGCCCTTTGCCCCCATCGTCTAGTGGACTAGGACGCAGCCCTTTCAAGGCTACGACCGGGGTTCGAATCCCCGTGGGGGCACAGACCTAAGACATGCTTTTTGGCATGTTTTTTGTTTAATACGACCGGCACCCTCGCAAAGCACATCCAATGGAGGCTGACCAAAATCCCGCTCATGATAGCGGGATTTGCTTTTGTGCACGACTTTCTCACTAACCAGGGTGTATAATTCCAACTGGGTTGGGTTTTAGCGGTTAACAGGCTCCGAATTTCATATCAATTATGACAGATGTTAGATATAGTCTATTATGCAGACTCATTCTATATAACACCCACACGCGGATGTTTTACAGTGTTAATCCGTATAACTTGTAGTTGGGCAGGTGAGGCGGCAATAAGCATTTCAACCGATCATGACAAACAAGAAGGAGAAGCGATGCTCAACTTAATTTATGCTCTTATTCCCTTGATAGCTCCGATAGTCTTGCTTGCATTAATTGTTTATGGTGCTTCGCGTATTGGCTTAATTAACATTGACTGGAACGTTGATTTAACACATGTCGCAATCGGAGTGGGAGTATTTTTGGGGATTCCCCTTTTATGCCTGCTGATTTGGTTCTTAGGCGAAAGGATCGGCGAGATTGCAACTCGATATCCTTTACCCTTTACTCTCGCAGGTATTACAGGAGTTATAGTTATTGCAGCCGTAAGGTATCGAAATCGCAGAAGGAAAGTCGTTCAGAGCATTCATGAAACAGTTGCCAGTATCGGCATCAGCGGAGGAGCGCAATGTAGTAAATGCGGGAAAATCTATCAACCCATATTGCTACTTGGCGCAACTTCTATACGGGTCGCACAATGCGGCGTATGTCCTGCAAACCATGTGTTTGCAGTTTGCGAACGCTGCGCAGATTTGGACGCGCTCAGCCGAGCGGCTTGTCCCTGGTGTAGTTCGATGCATTCCTGGCAAATCAAAGAAATGGAACTGTCTAAGTAACCAGGTTTGAAGAATCCTATAAAAGCCTGCCCAACACAGCGTGCACCCATTAAAAAGGAATACACTACGCTCAAGCCAATTCCGTCAAAGCGGCTGGGAAGGGATCTCGCTGGCGGGAAGGTCAAGCCGTTGGACGGCTTCTCTGAGTAAAAAAGAGAGAAAAACCATGAAGACCAAAAAATGTCTCGCCATCATCCTGACTGTAATTTCTGCCTCATCCTGTACCTTCGCTCCGGCTCTCACAAACACGTCTACGCCTACCCTAATTCCTACGGGGACTCCTCCGCCCACCTCAACGCAAACGCGTATACCGTCTCATACTCCGGCACCAACATTTACTCCTACATCAATTCCTTGTTTCGCTACAACGGGCTCTGAGTACATCATCTCAGGGAGTACTATCCCAGATGTCGGAATCTTCGTTGATGACATTCTTAGAGTTTTCGTCAACATGAGCCTGGTGGCCGAGGTAAGCCAGGGTGGCAC
>JBAVVF010000696.1:0-2828 GCA_049697155.1 Anaerolineales bacterium | reverse complement strand
AGGATTAGCGACATCGTTGCCAGAAGCTGGGCGCGCCGTTTTTCGCCGATCTCTGGCACCGACGGGTGTGGACTGACTAACGACGCTAAGAATCGCAGAAGCGGATTGGTGGCTTTCGTGGTTTCCTGAGGGGACTCATGCTGTACCATGACTTACTCCACTATATTTTCGTCCATCGAGGCGCCGTTCGACTTTTCCGCTTCGGAGCCAGGAGGTGCAGATGGGTTGACCAGTTGGAAGGAAACGGTCGCGTTTTTGAGGGTTCGCCCCAGTTCCTCGACAGTATCGCGTACGATGGAATCCAGCTGGAATGTGGCGCCAAGTTTGGCCGTCACCTCTGAGAGAAAGGACTCACGGGTTGCGCGCTTTTGGGCGGCGTCAAGCAGGCGTGCACTTTCGAGGGCCAGTGCCACGCGCTCTGCCGTCGCTCTAACCATAACGAGTTCATCGTCTGTCCACTGCCGCGTGGGATCGACCGTATTCAGCTTAATGCGGCCAATGGTCTGGTCACGTAGCTGGACGGGGACCGATAAGGAATCATTTTCTCTGCCCAGCTGTTTTGACTCCTTCAAAGGCTCGGATTTGATCCCGTCATAGCGATAGCCCCTGGTTTGAAGCGTTGTCTGGTATTCATCCCATGCCTGGCTGACGGTCTGATGAGATACGATACCCGCCTCGCGCAAGGCCAGTTGTGACCGTTCATATAACAGCGCGTTTTTGATTGCAATCGTGACCTGATCTGACATGATGGATAAGGTTGACAGATCATCCACACTGAATGTGTTGACCTCGCGCGACTGAATATCAATCACTCCAATGATTTCTTCACCCGACCCAAGCGGCAGCACAATCTGTGACCGGCTTTCGGGCAGATCGAGATTGTTAAGGTAATTCAAATCTTCATCCAGGGTATGGGTCACGCGCGGCTGACCGGTCTGGGCGATGTAACCGACCGGGCTGATGCTGCCGACTGCCACACGGTATCCGCGGTTGAGCAATCTCAATCCATCTTCTGTGTTGGCGGCGCGCAGGATGGCATATTGTTTCTCCTCATCCAGCAAAAAGAGACCGACATGGTAGTAGCCTAGTTGTTCACTGATCGCGCTGGTGATGGCGGGCAGGAGGTGATCCACATCGCGGATGGCTGTCGTGACGCGGGCTACTTCGGCAATGGCATGAAGTTTCTGGCTGCGATCCTCGAGCTGTCTGTTTGCGGTGACCAGCGCGGAGCTGCGATCCTGTAGTTCTCTTTGTGTGTAATTGAGGCTGGTGTTCGCGGAGGCCAGTTCCTCCACACTCGTCCTGGATCGTTTGAGCGCCTTCTCCAGACCACTGATCAAGAGCCAGATGATTACGGCGTTCAAACTGAGAACGAAGGCCATATCCATGGCAAACGACCGAATTGGGTATTCACCATACGCTGCGGCGCCAATCCGCCCTGCCTCTTCCAGCAAGGCCAGGGCAAATCCTGAGGTAATGCTGAGCAGCGTGATGATCAGCGAGCCTCCCCAGCCCAGTAGCAGACCAGCCATCAAAGCGATCGCGAAGTTTAGAATAAAGGAAGCATCTTTTGCTCCATATTCTTGGGCGGCGATCCCGTTTGAGGCGAGCCAGACGAGAACAACAAGCATAACGGAGGCAGATCGGACATGTCCCCGTCTTGTTAACAGCACACTTCCCAGACCAATGCCGGCAATCCCGAACAAAAGCAGATCCATCACGCCAAAGCCGGCATAGTTTTGGATGATTCTTGCGCCTGCCTCAAACGCAACCGCTGCACCCATAAATGCCAGCCCAAGCCAGTGTGCGTACATGGCTTTGCGCGTTTTGTCCTCATCTTCAGGGAAGACCGGAGGAGCCGGGAGAATGTTGAGTACCTGTTTGAATATCTGGTTCAGCATAGCTTTACCTGTTCATAAACACATTAATGGGTATCCTGGCCATCAGCGCTGCTGATCTCAAGAATGACTTCGGTCGCGCCGCCAATCTTGCGCCCGAGTTCCTCCACTGCGGTTTGAAGGATCGATTCCAGATTGCTGACTGCACCGATGCGGGTGGAAATATCACCGATGGCCCGTTCGCGGGCAGCCCGCCGCTGAGCACTTTCCACGAGACGGGCATTCTCCAGGGCGAGAGCTGCGCGTTCTGCTGCGGCTTCGAGCATGGCGATCTCATCCTGGTTCCACTGGCGCTGCCCCTTCTTGGCGCGTACATCCAGGACGCCAATGGTCTTGCCGCGCAGCTTGATTGGGACTGCAATCGTGGCGGAGGCTTTTTCAAGGGAGAGGCTGCCCGTTTGGACGGCTACCCTGCTCGACTCACGCCTGACGTTTTTATCCAACGGAAGCACCTGTTTTCCATCGAATACGAATCCGCTTTGTCGCACCTGATGGGCGAAGTTGCTCCACTCCTGCTGCGTGTACTTTTCAAACATCGCCTTGGACTGATCCAATGCATTCCGGGCTTCGCTAAACAAGCGCGCGTTCTCAATGGCAATGGCAACCTGGTCTGCCAGTGTTGTCAGCACGTCGATTGCTTCCTGCGAGAACGCGTTGGTCTCCGTGCTCTGGATGTCGAGCGAGCCAATCACTCGTTGAGCCAGACGCAGGGGCAGGGCCATTTCAGAGCGCGTTTCCGGGAGATTGGGGTTGTTGAAATAGACGGAATCAATTCCAACATCTAGCACCACCCGGGGTTCTCCGGCCAGAGCGGAATATCCGACGATGCTGTGGTAATCCAGCGGAAGCGTGTGTTGTGCCTCAAGCATGCGCTGCCCGCCTTCGCTGTTGGCTGCGCGCAGGACCGCGTTTTTTCCCTGTTCATCCAGC
>JBAVVF010000695.1:0-5827 GCA_049697155.1 Anaerolineales bacterium | reverse complement strand
CCGGGCGTGTCTTCGGCCTGCTCTGGCTGATCGCCATGGCAGGACTGGTCGGTGCGGCCCTGGGGCTGGTATTCCGCCAGGAATGGTGGCCGTGGCTGGCAGTCACAGCGGCCGGCCTGTCACTGATTGTAATCATCCCCTGGTGGAATACGGTTCCTGCAGGCGCAAGGTTCGGAGCGATCTTTGACCTGCTCCTGCTCGCCGTACTTTTGTCCCCGCTTCAGACCAAACTATTTGACCTGATTCGATAGTTCAGCCAGTCTCCACCATCCAATCACAGGGAGTGAATACCGTATGAGCACTGTCATCCCCGCCAAAGCATTGGAGAACCGAACATTACTCGTTGTTTCGCTCGTTGTCACGCTATTAATGGGGGTTCTGTTTACAGTCCTGGATGTGCTGCAGCCCGCGGAGTGGCTCTTTTCCCTGCTGGCCTTCATACCCGGCGCGATCAGCATCGTGACACTTCGAGCTGCCGGCCTGTCTTGGGACCAGCTTTATCTGCGGCCGGGACGGATTTCGCGGGTCGGGCTCGGCATACTGGCAGTAACGACCCTGCTGCTCCTACCGATCCTGGGCGGAAGCACGTCCTGGCAGGGCTGGCATTGGCTGCCTGCCCTGGTCTACGCGCCTGCTTCAGGGATCGCACAGGAACTTTACTTTCGGTCGTCACTCCTGCCGGCAGTGGAACGAGCATTCAACGGCAGAAAGACGTTGGCCCTGCTGGCGCACTCGCTGATCTTCATTGGCTTCCATCTTCGGACTTTTCAAGCCATTGGATCACTCGTCCCATCCCTGCTCGTTGCATTGGTGCTCTTTCTCGCCGGATGCGGCTGGGGTTGGCAGGTCCAGAGAGACCGCACGGTGGTATGGTCCATGCTTCAGCACAGCTTCTTTCTCATCCTAATGTCCATGTTTGGCTGGGGCCAATGAGCGAGATTAAGCGTCCGGTCTTCTTCAGCGGCGAAAATCCCGGAATGACCTTGTATGCTCCCGGAACAGAACAAGTCGTTGCAGTAGCGAGTTACTGGCACTGTACAAACAGCCCACACGGAGTAGGGCACACTCTGATACTTTGGCTCGACCCTGAAACCACTCCCGCAACGGATATAGGTCAGGGACATATTTTGACAGACAACCTCGACCTGGCCCAAACATTAGTGCAGGATCTTACCCGGTATTTTTCCGAGTTTCGAGATGTTCCTCTCAAGACACTGACCTATGCAGATGCTCAGTGCGGACACACATTCGATGGAGCAAGTTACCGGGTCGCGTGCGAGACGACGGAGGCAAAGATCGAGATCGAATGGGCGCAAATACTGGATCGAAAACAGGTGATTTGGCCGGGGTTTCCGGCCGGAGAAGCAGTCTATGACCTGACGACGGTCATTTGTCCATGCCGGATCGGCCGCATCAGGATCAACGGCAAACCGATCGCAGGAGAGGTGCAAACCGTCCAGAGAGAGGATGGGACATTTGCCAGCACTGCCTTTCTGGCCTTCGCCGAAACATGGATCGGACCGCTGGATAAAAAGGACGGTGCGGGCTAAGTCCTCAATTGGATCTCATCCTGTCCGACAAGCGCGCCCGCCTGACGGGGTTTATCTCGCCCGGAGGTGCTGCTGATGCAGGCCACTGGCAATTGCTCATCCGAATGGCAGGAAGGAGTTTGGAAAATGACTGACGAAAAATACCCTTATGTCAATCATATGAACATACTTTATGAGCCTCTGCAGCTCATTGATATCCTGTCGTTGATAGATAAGTGTCCCGATCAGTGGTACAACCAGACATTATGTCAGGTTAATGAATCGGTTGTACGGCTTGGAATATTACAGGGAGAGTATCACTGGCACAAACATGACCAGGAAAATGAATTCTTCTTTCTGAGGGTTGAAAACATGGAGTGAGAAACCGATGTCCCTGTACAAAGAAACATTATATCCATTAACAAATATCCATTTTGATGATTTGCCAGCAGAGATGCGGGAGTTGATTGCCCGCCTCGGAGCCGGCAATCCTCAATTGCTGTCACTTGCCCAGGCTTTCGGGGATGAGGCGGGATATCTGTTCAAGCATGCTCCGTTTCTCATAGAAGACGTTGTCGCCGGGAAAATTGACCTTTTAAAAATTAACGCCGAGGCGGACAACGAGAGCGACTTAACGACAAAACTGGATCGCATAAAACAAAGACTTGAACGGCAGTGGAAAAGCCAAGGAGCCAGGCGCCGGAGCAATCGTTTGATCATGGCTCTCGGCGACCAGGTGTCCATCCATGCGCCAGCCCGCATACCGTTCAACAGCTGCATCGCCTCGGACAAGGTGGTCGTTAATCTGGCAGAAGGCAGCCTGGTCTTGAATATGAGCGTTCGTATTCATGGCGAGCGGCCGGTTGTCATCCGGCTGAGAATGATCGATGATTGTCTCGTGCGGGTAAAGAAAACGGATGTCCATTCCTCGGGAAAAAGGGACACGTTAGATTGCGAATTCCTGTGTGGAGAGCAAATCCTGGACCTTTCAGAAATCCATGATCCTTTTCGGCTGGTGAAGAGCGTCCTGATCGTTTCCGGATTTGCCGACCTGCAGGAGACAAGACCGCTTTCGGAAATCCTGACGGCTCTGGGAGGCGGTCTCGAGATTGACCTTTATCATCATCTTGCCCAGGGAGGCGGGAGCAGCAACATCATGGCCATGAGCCTGCTGATGGCCATCGATTACTCTCTTGGAAGGCAAAGGAGTGTCGAAGAACTTAGCGATGATGTTATGCTGGCAGAATACCTTACAGGTTCCCTCGGCGGCTGGAATGACCATCTTGGTGGTTATTATCCCGGGGTGAAGGAATTTATGGCCGCACCAGGAACTACATTTCCGACCGTCAGGAACATTCCTCTCAGTGCTCAGGCCAGGGCTTCCCTGGAGGAAAGGTTGATCCTTTGGGACAGTTGCGACGTGCGTCCCGGGCTCAGTTCCACGTTCAAACAAGCGATAGGGGATCAGGCTCTAACACAGGGCCGCCTCAAAATCCTGCGCGACCAGGCGCGCAGGATCCATCAGCGAATGGTTGAGTCCCTGCAGCGCGGAGATATGTCAGTTCTGGGCAGGCTGCTGACGCAAAAGAACATCCTGGGAAATCTGGCGAGCCCGGATATCGATAGAGGCCATTTTGAAAGTGTGCTCGCGGAAGCAGGTGACCTGATCGACGGAGCGAGTTATATTGGCGCCGCCGGAGGCGGGTATTACATCTTCATGGCGCGCCAGGGATCACGAGATCATCTGGTCAGCCGGTTGAACAGGAGCGGGATCGTCGCGGAGTGGTGTCTGGACGACCAGGGCACCGAAATCATCGTAGATCACGCAGGTCTGGCGTCTCTGCGCAGAAAACCCCTGATGGATGATTGGATGGAGGTGTTTGAGCGCTTGCGGCGGGATGCGAATCAGCACCCTGGCTTTTACGAAACCATCACCTTTGCTTTTGAGGGCGCCAAAAGCCCGTTACTGGATTTCGCGATGAGCATACCCAGGCACTTGACCAACGACCTGTTTGAGATTGTTCTGGCTTACGCCTCTGCAGAGATCAACAACCGCATCATGACGCATGGCGCAGCCCGAGTGGTCGTTCATTGTTCCCTGCCAGGGTTTGTAGATGCACTGGATGCCTATTTCCAAAAGCATTACAACAGCCCGGAAGCCGTCGTCGGTGTCAGTCATCTGGTTGGGCAGGCTCTGGGTGTAGGCAGATTCACGATTTCCGCAGCGGCCCCGCAAACAAAGATCGATCCTGCGCTCTCTGAACAGGAAAAGATGTCAGAGCATCCGCCTGTTTCAATTCGCGCGATCAGGATTGCCGGCGTCAACTTCGGGAGAGTGATGACAAAGGTCGGGGTCATGGCAATTGATGACACTGGAGAATTCCGTCACCTTGTCACGCCAAGACGCTTCGAAACCTATCCGAAAACCACCACTCTGCACAATGCACAAACCTTGTCGGCCAGAGCCATCGCCGCCATGCAGGCGGCGATCAGGGAAGCAGGTCTATCGATCTCGGAAATCGACGCGGTCGGTATCAGTATTGGATTGAAGTTGACGGGCGAAGTCTTCATTCGCGAAGATGGCACCGTGGTCAGGAATGCCGGTTTTACGGAAGGAGTCCTGAATGAATACGGAGACTCAACCTTTGACTTGATCCGGCATGTGTCGCAGGCATTCCCCGGAAAGCTGGCCTTCGCCGGGAACGACGGCGATCTGGAGGCTTTCGGTATCGCCCGGCAGCATGGTTATCGCAATACCCTGGTCTTGAAATTTGGCAACGAACTCGCGGCCGGATATATCGACGGAAATGGAGAGGTCGCCGATGGCATCAATGAATTTGGTAACGTGATTCTGGATTTTGCCGCGAGCTGTCCGAAGCAGGACGGAACCGAAGTGCGCGGCTATGCCGGAGGACTCATACCCTGGATCGGTATCGAGCAGGCCGCCCGGGAAATGAAACTGCACGATAAATATGGTTTCGCTGAAACGGTTGAAGTGCCCGAGGTCCTGCGCCAATGGCTCATGAACGGTACCCCGCAGCAAAAGGACGACGCTGAAAAGGTGTTTAGCCGTATCGGCCGCTATATCGCGATCCTCGGCAAAGCACTTGCGAATTACTATGCCATCGAACATATCGTGCTGACCGGCGGCATCCTGGCCGGAAAGGCCGGGGACCTCGTCTCGGCGGCAGCCAATCGATCGTTGGCCGACGCCGATATGGTCAGGGTTCTCAGCCCGGATCCCATGGTTCTTAAATTCGGTGCTCTCGTGGGGCTGACCTATAAAGCCGCCACGTATCGTTGAAAACAGCAGTTCCTACCGGGCCAGCATCTCTTCCAGGCGCTTCTTTACCCCGGGCCACTCCGTATCCAGAATGCTATAAAACACCGAATCGCGGTAACGCCCATCGGGCAGGATCATGTGATTGCGCAGGATGCCTTCCCTGACCGCGCCCAGACGCTCGATTGCTCTCTGCGAACGTTCATTCCGCAGGTCCGTTTTCAATTGGACGCGGATACAGCCCAGTGTCTCGAAGGCATGCCGCAGCAATAAATACTTGCATTCAGTATTGACCGGCGTCCGTTGAAACTCCGGTCCGTACCACGTGCCGCCGATCTCGAGCCCGCGATCCTTCGGCACGATGTTCAAATAGCGCGTCGCGCCCGCCACACGGCCCGAGTCCAGATGAATGGCGACAAAGGGCTGGTCTGTCCCCTTTGTCGCACGCGAGAGAATGTCCAGCACCCAGTTGTGCATGTCCTCGACGGTTTGAATGTTGCCATACAGCATAAAATCCCAGAACTTTTGTCCCAGACCGATCTCTGCCAGGCCGGGAACGTGGTCTTCGGTCATTGGTTCCAGGCGCACATGTTTGCCGGTCAGCACGACAGGCTTTACTTCCATTTCAACCACTCCTCTTCAGTGGTATCCTGCGTCGGCAGATAGGGCATCTGCGGCCCCTCGACGCCAAGCAATTCACTCAGTGCGGCGCGCATGGCCTTGCGATCGTCCCACAAATGTTCGCGCGCTCCGAAGCACATGGATTGTTCATGTCCCTTACCGCAGGCCAGCACGATATCGCCCTCGCGCGCCAGGCGCAGCGCGAAGCGGATGGCTTCGCCCCGGTCCGGGACGCGCCAGAACGTCTCGCCCTCGCGCCCGCCCTTCGACCTCACGCCGGCCGCCATGTCCTCGAGGATTTCATCCAGCGATTCGGTGCGCGGGTCCTCGGCGGTCAGCACCGTCAGATCGGCCAGCGCGGCCGAGGTCTCGGCCATCATGCGGCGTTTCTCCCGGT
>JBAVVF010000694.1:0-5407 GCA_049697155.1 Anaerolineales bacterium | reverse complement strand
GTTTACCGCTGAAGGTGAGTGGAAACGCCCCATAAGCCTGATAGGTTGAGTTATTAACTTCCAACGCTGCAAGATCATCGGTTGTTTCAATCCGGCAAGTGTTATCCGACTGGGGCCTTGGGTGAATCTCCCATTTCGTTTTTTGAACCGGAATCGATTCGGCGGGCAAGCCATAGACAGCCGCTGGACGCGACTCTCCATCGTCGCGATAGGGTCCCTCAATCCAGGCGACATCTAAGCCCAGGCGCGTTACGGCCACATGGCAGATGGTGTGATAAATGCTGGTAATATCAAAGTTGTCTAAAAAGGTTCTGGACGAATCGTTTAATGTGGAAAGTTCCTCCGCGCGTTGACGTAGTGCTTCTGTTGCATCGCGACGTTCAATCGTAGCCGCACCAAGGATTAACCCGGTCAGCGAGACAACGGCCGTAAATGTCTGCAATAAGACCAGGCTATCATTTTTTGATTCGAGCGCAAACGGTCCTAATCCCTGGACAGTACCCCAAATGGCAATCCCTGAAACGATAAATATCGTGATGGTGGTGCCATACTGTCCCAGTCGCAAGGCCGCCCAGATAATGAACGGGAAAACCATATAGATCAAAGCCTGATGCAAGATACCATCTGGTGGTTTGCCGCCGAAGACATACCAGGCCACAAGGATCAATAATGTGAGGAGCAGGATTCCCTCGGTGAACTTTCGCCTGTTTGTCTGTGTGGGAGGCAATGAAAACCAGACAAGCAGCACAGGTGCAACCACAAGCGCCCCAAGCAGGTCGCCGATCCACCAGGTGGACCATATAGGCCCAAAAACTGTCCAGTCGCCACGTCCAGCCAGGATCAGTGTAGCAGTTCCAATCGTCGCACTGATCATTGTGCTGAATACGGAAACCACTCCCAATCCAACCACATCCCTGATACGGTCCATCTCATTTTGGAACTTGATGACACGCCGCAAAAGATAGGCCCCTGCCAGCGCTTCCAGCGTGTTTCCCAGTGCCATCCCCGCCGCGACCCCAAAATCTGCCCCGGTAAACAAAGAACCTGCTAAAACGCCCAGGCTGATACCAGGCCAAAGGTTATAGCCGAAGAGGAGCAAAGCGGCCAAAGCGATGCCTGTTGGCGGCCAGACTGGCGAAGTGTTCATCTGGACATATGCCATCTTTAGCCCCAGCCGCGCGGCCAGATGATATATCAGGGCTAGAGCAACAACCTTGGTCAAGTAGATTATTAGGGCTTTCCCGTCTGGGGGTATGTACTTTAGTAGTTTTTTCATCCAAAATTATTATATGATGAGTGCGCCAGCTCAAGATTAGCTAGTTATCCCCTTAATGAAATGACAAACATCCTCCCTTATTTTGGGCCATATTGCAGGTTTCCAGAGCTACATCGACGGCTTCTGGTGGTAGGTTATCAATGCTTGTGGGCTTGATGTCGAAAACCTTCACGGGTGACCGATCTGCCAGCGGAAGAATGGTCCGTGATCCAAATCTTCTGACTACATACAGTTAGAACGAAGGCACCCTGGAACAAGGTGCTGTCGATCGAAACTTCGCGGAGCTGTTCCGACGGGATTCAGACCTGCGATCTCGACCTTGACAATACACCAAAAATCAATGCCAATCTCCACTATTACTCGCTCAATACCGAGAAGACGTAGAAATATCACATTTGATGTGCGTAAGGTTAGGGCTTAAAATGAGTTTGAATGGATTGTTGCCCACTGCAAAATACCACTCAATCTACTGCAATGCAAAGTGACCAGTTACACCAAACTTTAGGATTCTTGACTGATCGGGAGACTGCACCTGCAATTTTTTGCCCCAAAAACATGAATCCGGAGTTATGTGAGAATTTCTGCAGGAGTCCGGAGTTATGCGAGAAAAAATCTTTAGTTTTCATGGCAAAAATGGACCACAGTACTGTAGTCCAGTCCGGAGTTACAAGAGAACGGATACTGTCAGGTTTTGATTTTCTTACCATCTGACGCGAAGCTACGGAATGAATGCCGGATTGAAACTAGCCAAATTCCTGAAACCCTACTGGCGCTGGGTCGTGATTGCGCCGATCCTCATGATCCTCGAGGTGACCATGGATCTGATGCAGCCGCGCATGGTCGAGCGCATTGTCGACGAGGGCATTGCCCGCCTCGACCTGAACCTGGTGCTGCATACCGGCCTGCTGATGTTCGGGCTGGCCGTCGTCGGCGCGCTGGGCGGCATGAGCAATGGCATCTTTGCCGAGCTGTCCGTCCAGGCGTTTGGCGCGGACCTGCGCGAGACGCTTTTTCGCAAGGTGCAGACCTTTTCATTTGGCAACCTCGACGAATTGGAGACCGGGCAGCTCATCACCCGCCTGACTAACGACGTGACCCAGGTGCAGGAAGCCCTGCTCATGATTTTGCGCATCCTGGTACGCGCACCGTTGCTGCTGATCGGCAGCCTGATCATGGCGATCGTCACCAGCCCGCAACTGGCTTTCCTGCCGCTGGTGTTGATGCCCATCGAACTGGCCGCCGTCATCTGGATTGTCAATAAAGCCACCCCGCTCTACACGGTTGTCCAGGAAAAACTGGATGTGCTCAACCAGGTAATGCAGGAAAACCTGGCCGGGATACGCGTGGTCAAGGCTTTTGTCCGCGCCCGGCACGAGGAAACCCGTTTCGGGCAGGCCAACACAGGACTGACGGAGCAATCCGTCCGCGCCGCGCGCACGGTGGCCGTCATGCCCGCCTTTATGATGCTGACAATGAATCTGGGTCTCATCGGCGTGCTGTGGTTTGGCGGGATTCAAGTCACGACGGGGGATATGCAGATGGGACAGATCATCGCTTTCATCAACTATTTGACGATCACTCTGTTCTCGCTGATGATGGTCAGCCAACTCGTCATCCAGCTGGCGCGGGCGGAAGCCTCCGCCAAACGCATCCAGGAGGTATTGGGGAGCGAGCCCCAGGTGCGGAATCGGCCCGAAGCGCTGAGCGACTTCCGGCTGGCGGGGCGGGTCGTTTTCGAGAACGTGACCTTCAACTATGCCAGTCAGGATGGCGATCCCGTGCTGAAAGGCATCAGTTTCACGGCCGAACCGGGACAAACTGTTGCTTTGCTCGGCACGACCGGCGCGGGGAAATCCAGCCTCGTGCATCTCATCCCTCGTTTTTATGACGTTACCTCCGGCTGCATCACAATCGACGGGCGCGACGTCCGCGATCTCGACCAGGCCGTGCTGCGCCGCAACATTGGCATAGCCCTGCAGGACACCCTCCTGTTCAGCGGCTCCATCCGCGACAACATCCGCTACGGGCGGCCGGAGGCAGCTGACGAGGAAGTCGTCTCTGCAGCCAAAGCTGCCCAGGCGCACGATTTCATTGCGGACATGCCCGACGGGTACGATACCCAGCTCGGTCAGCGCGGCGTCAACCTGTCGGGCGGGCAGAAGCAGCGCATTGCCATCGCCCGGGCACTGCTTCTCAAACCAGCCATCCTCATCCTCGACGACAGCACCAGCGCGGTGGATGTGGAGACCGAAACCAAAATCCAGGCGGCGCTCGAAATCATCATGAAAGACCGCACCAGCTTCGTCATTGCCCAGCGCATCAGCACCGTGCTGAACGCCGACAAGATCCTGGTGCTCGACGACGGCCGGATCGCCGCCGAAGGCACGCACCGTGAACTGCTTGCGGACAGCATGATCTATCAGGAAATTTATGAGTCGCAGCTTGGGAATGGAGTCCGCCGTGACTGAGCAGAGCCGCAGCACCCGTGCCGTACCTCCCATTGGTTTTCGTCCTGGCGGCGGGCCGCCGATGGCTTTTTTGCAGGATTCCCCAAAATCGAAAGATGCGCGTGGAACGTTACGCCGCCTGTGGATCTACCTCGAACGCCAGCGCTGGATGCTGATCGGCACCGTCCTGCTGGTCGTCGTGACGTCCCTGATCGATCTGCTGGGTCCCTACCTGATGAGCCTGGCGATTGACTCCTACATCAGCAAAGCGGATTTGACCGGTCTGGGACGCCTGCTCGGCTGGATGGTGCTTTCGTACATCCTGGCCGCCAGCGGGACCTGGCTGCAAACCTATCTCATGGCCGGTGTGGCGCAGCGCGCCGTCCGCGACATGCGTACCGACCTGTTCGCCCGCCTGCAAACTCTGCCGCTGCGCTATTTCGATCAGCGCGCCCACGGCGAGATCATGAGCCGCCTGACCAATGACATGGAAAATATCAGCAACATCCTGGCGACCAGCGCCAGCCAGCTCATCTCCAACGTGCTGGGCATCCTCGGCGTCATCATTATCATGTTTATGCTCAATGTGCCGCTGGCCCTGGTCAGCCTGGTGGTCATGCCCCTGACCTTCTTCGTAACGCGTGCCATTGCCAAACGCACCCGCGCCGGTTTCCGTGAAACCCAGTCTGCGCTGGGCAATTTGAACGGCATCATCGAGGAGACCATTACCGGTGAGCATGTCGTCAAGGCTTTTGGGCGCGAGGAGACTGTCGTTGCACAGTTTTCAACGGTCAACCGCCGCCTGCAAAAAGTGGCCCTGCGTGCCCGTATTTACACCAGTTTCATGGGACCCCTGATGAACATGGTCAACAACCTGGGACTGGCCATTGTGGCCTGCGCCGGCGGCTGGCTGGCGGTCGAATCGCTGGCAACCGTGGGGGAGATCGCGGCCTTTATCAACTATGCCGGCCGGCTGGGACGTCCGCTCAACATGATCGCCCAATTGTTTACATCGGTCCAGGCGGCGCTGGCCGGTGCGGAGCGGGTCTTCGAGACGATGGATGAACTTCCGGAAACGGACGCCCCCTCGGCCGAACCGCTGGAGCACATCCGCGGGCAGGTCAGCTTCAAGGATGTCTCGTTCGGCTACGACGCGGCAGTCGCGGTGTTGAAAGACGTCAGCCTGGAAGCCGCTCCCGGCCAGACGATCGCCCTTGTCGGCCCAACAGGCGCGGGCAAGACGACCATTGCCAACCTGCTAACGCGCTTCTACGACATCCAGTCCGGCAAAATCGAAATTGACGGGCGGGATGCTGCCACCCTCAGGAAGAATGACCTGCGGCACAAGATCGGGCTTGTCCTGCAGGATAACTTCCTGTTCGCGGCCACGGTGATGGAAAACATCCGCTACGGACGGCTCGAGGCCAGTGACGAGGAAGTGCGCGCCGCGGCTGTGCTTGCCAATGCCGATATGTTCATCCACCGCCTGCCGCACGGCTACCAGACCGTGCTGACCGAACGCGGCAGCAACCTCAGCCAGGGACAGCGCCAGCTGCTGGCCATCGCCCGAGCCGTCCTTGCCAACCCGGACATCCTGATCCTCGACGAAGCGACCAGCAACGTGGACACGCGTACCGAAAAGCATTTGCAGGAGGCCCTGCTGCGTTTGATGAAGGGCCGCACG
>JBAVVF010000693.1:0-4309 GCA_049697155.1 Anaerolineales bacterium | reverse complement strand
CGGTAAGACTCCGCGATCTTACCGATAGGATTCCATGATCGAACCGGTGAGATTAAAAAAGAGAACTGCTTCGACCTGAACATCGAAGCAGTTCATGTTGGATTTCCGGGTCAGTCCGGCGGTGCGTTACGGTGTGGGTTCTGGTTCAGGTTCCGGCTGGGAGATGACCTCCACGGGGTTATCCGGATGGGCGTCATTCCACAGGGCGATGATCTCCGCCTCGGTCTTGCCGATGTTCTGGGCATTCTTCCAACGGCCGCGGAAATTGACGTTCAGGTTCTTGAGGATGCGCGGGTTGACGCGCACGTTCACGGCAATATCGCCGTCCTTGTGACCGATGGGACGGAAGTGCATCCCGTTGGGATACTGCACGATGCGCCCTGACCTCAGACCGTTCTCAGTCTGCACGTCCAGCTCATCCAGGATCGCATTAACCGAGCCGCGCGATTGGTTCGTTGCCTGGATAATGTTTTCGATGAGCTCTTCGGCGGTCATAGGTGATTCCGACTCAAGACGGGGGCCAAACTCGACCCAAGCTTCTATTTTCTTTGCCATTGTAGGCTACATCTTTCTTCTCGGAAACGAGATTCTTCGCAGCGCTTTTGCGTTACGCAGAGTAATATGGATACGATGCCTGCGGCGTCCCGCAGGATAGGTCTGGTCATGTGCTCGCATGCGAGGACGAATGGCAAAACAGTATTCAATTCCGCCCGATATTCTCTCCTTTCTCTACAAAAGCCTCATGAAGTCATGCTCGAATGTCATCGCTGCTAGCAGCACCGTCCCGTTACTTTTCGCTCACGCCGCCGTCCCCGGCGGCGATCACCAGCTTACACCAGCGCCGGGGACGGCGCTGGGAGCTTGGGACGTGGCGGCGGGTGGGGTCGTTGTTTTGCTTTGCAGGTTTTTGGGTTTGGAGATTTATACCTGGTGCGTCTTCGCTGCATCCCGCCTGCATTTGCATTGTAGTACGTCTTTTGTATGAGAACATTATAAAAAGGTTACAAATTTCCCCCCTCTTTCTTCTTTCCTGCCCGTTGAATTCCAACCGCGATTGTGCTACTATGATTTCGGTGTTGCTTTATGTTCCAGACACTGTGGGGGCAATCCTGGTCCACTGGCTGATCGAGGAGGAGACCATGACCGGTATGAAAATCGCAGCCGCCAAAAATCAGGCAGGCCACTGGCTCGTGACCTTCAGTCACAACCTGATCCTCGTCGTCTGGGCGCTGGTGCTGAACTTCTGCGTCACAGAATACCGTGTACACCACTGGAGCTGGATGAGGTGGGATCTCATGTTCATCACCGGCCTGCTGGCCTTCATTATTGCCCTCTCCCTGGCGCAGACTATTCCCGGCAGGATGACACAAACGCTCGAACGCCTGAGCAAGCGCGGCGTCTTCGAGTTCACGAACGGATCCCTGGCTGATTTCCGGTCCCGGCTCGAGAGGCGTGCCCGCCTGTTTGGGAAGATCGGCGCTGCTTTCGTGGCGCTGGTCATCCTGGCGGCCTTCCTTGCGGCGTTCAGGGATTTCATCGTGGAGGCGATCCCGCTGACGCTGCTGGAGTTCTTCCTGGGCGGCGTCGCCGGTTACTTTATCGGTCAGATGGTCGCATATGGCACGCTGGGACAGCTGGCGAGAAGCGCAGGGGTGCGGATCGCTCCGAAGCCCGGACACATCGACCGCGCTGCCGGGCTCAAGCCCATCGGCGATTATTATTTCTTCCAGGCCATGATCGTGGCGATCCCCTGCGTGTACATTGCCGTCTGGTGGTTCATCATCCCGCTGCTGCCTCATTACGGCCCCTGGAGAGACCCCTACCTGGGGCTGCTGGGGGTCGTGATCGTTTTCGAGATCCTGTCTTTTATTGTTCCCATGCTGTCATTCCATGCGATCATGCAGGAGGAAAAGCGCAGCTGCCAGAGCGAGGCGGATGAATTGAGCAGGAACCTTGTCGAGCTGGAGAGCCGTATTCTGCATGCCGCCGGCCCGAAAGACGTCAGCGACCTGCAGAAGCAGCTGGACATCCAGCGGGAAGAATACTGGGAGATCGAGAACATGCCGACCTGGCCGGTGGACGTCTCGACGCGCCGCAAGTTCACGGTCAATAACCTGCTCTTGTTCCTGCCCTTCTTTACGGAGATCACCAGGCTTTCCACGCTCTGGGAAAAGTTCCTGAAGGCTGTGGTCGAATTCCTGGAAAGCTAGGGTAGCCTGCCGTCACTGCCTTTCCCCGCTTACTGCTCTCTGCTCTCTACTCTCTTTTCTCTCAAAAAAGGCTCCACTTCCTCCAGCGACCCATAACATACCTGCGCCGCCGCCTTGCAGCCGCCCTGGCAGGTCGCGCCGACCTCACAGGTCCGGCATACCTTTGGATATGCCCGCATGAAGTCATCCATCCGTTCCGTCGAGACCAGATCGCCAAACGGTTCCTCGAAGAGATTGCCGAGGATCGTCGTCGAGTGGTTGCACGGGCGGACGTTACCCAGCGGGTCGAGGGTGTAATATGCGCGCTCGGTCCCTGCGGCGCAGTAACCGAATCCCAGGTGCGGGAATTGTTTGGTATCGATCAGGCACGGCTGGATCGGGATGGAGCACGAGACCGGCAGTCCGAACTCGACGGAGGCGCGCTCGGCAACCGTCAGCGCCTCACGCACCTGTTCGACGCTCGGGAGCAGCTCTGCCAGATGCAGACGCCCGCGCCCGCCGGGGTTGAAGCGGTTGAACATGACTGCCCGCGCTCCGAAGGCGTACGCCAGCCGGATCGTCTCGTACAGGTCCGCGATGTTCAGCCGGGTCGCGACGAAGGCTGCGACGACCTGTCCGTGGTGCAGGCGCACGTTCGCCATCGCTGCGAGGACCGCGTCCCACGCTCCGGGTGCGGCGGAGAGCCGGTCGTGCGTCTCGCGCCGGTGACTGAGCAGCGGCAGCTCGAACAGTCCCACGCCCGCCTCGATCAGCGAGACGGCCCGGTCTTCAGCGAGCAGGCGCCCGTTGCTGATGATCGTCACGCGCACCCTGCGCTCCCGCAGGAAGTCGAGCAGAAGCGGGAGGTCGGCGCGCAGGAGCGGCTCGCCCCCGGTCAGCGTGACGTGATGGCAGTCGGTCTCGTCGAGGGCTTTCGCCAGCAGGCGCAGGGTCCCGGCGGTATCGAGCTCGCCGCGCGGGCAGCGCTCGCCCGGCGGCTCTCCCTGCCAGACGTTGTAGCAGTGCAGGCAGGCGTGGTTGCAGCGCTGCGTGACCTCGAAGATGAGGGATTGGAGGTGAGGTTTGGTGGTCATTGGATGCGGGCCACCCTCCCCAAATCCGACATCCAAATTATTCATGCGCATTTAAAATCTGGTTGTCGTATTTGGGGATCGCGAAGCATCCCGGAGCGTAGCGGAGGGAGGACGGGGTGGGGCTCATTTCCCCGTCAACAACTCAATAATGAATTGTGTCGCGGCTTGTGCCTCAGGCGTCAGCTGCAGGTCCAGCTCCTCGAATGTGGGGAGGGTACTGCCCGCCGGATCCCGCCGGTTGAGAAGCTCATCGTAAAGAGACTGGACTTCCTCATCTGTGAGTGCATAGAATGCCATATCGTGTTCGAGCGCGGCCTGTGCCCTGGCGAGCGTAGCCGGATCGATCGTCCCTGCGGCGGCAAGCTGGTTCAAAATATGAGATTGCTCGACCAGCACGTTTGCACTGGTGGGGGCGTAATCCACGAACATTGGTTCATAGCAGGTAATGTTGACGTTGGAACGCCAGACGTGAAAGACGGCCGCGCCGTACGCCTCCTGGACCAGGTCGGCAACAGGAGCAGCGATCTCCATACTTGCGACCAGCCCATCGAGTTCGGCGCGGTGACCGGCGATCAATTCGTCCTGGAGGGTGCTGTCCGTGTCTTCGATGGTTCTTTTTGCCAGCTCATCGAAGCGCAGCCAGTACAGGCGCAGGCGCTCGCGCGCCGTGGATGCAGTCGGCACGCTGGGAGGAACGGTGGGCGGCGGCAGGGGCGCATAGCAGCCCGCCGGGATGGGGAATGTACAGCCGCGGTTGAGATACAGGGAAGTCAGGCTGACCCCCAGCAGTTTCATGAAATCACGTCGTTGAATAGGCATGTTGTTTTCCCTTGTCGATGTATATCTTCAGGACGCCCCAGGGAAAAGATTGGTTCCGGTAGGGCGCGACCGGATCCACCTGCTGTCGACAAGTGTACTCGCGATTGTTTGCCAGTGCTGCGCCTTACGAAATCGATGAGCGTCCGGTTTTGTGGGCGCGGCTCCTCGTTCCGTCATTCCCCTGAAGGGGACGATGTGCGAGCCGCA
>JBAVVF010000692.1:0-2078 GCA_049697155.1 Anaerolineales bacterium | reverse complement strand
CCCGGGAGCAGGTGCCGGGGAAGCAGCGGCAGTACTCGAAGAGTACCATGTTCTCCGTGGTAAACGCTGTTTCAAGGGTTCAGCAAAATCTCCTGGCTGTACACGTAAAACAAGCCGTTGATGCGATCGTCGTCCTGGCGAATGGTCAGGCGCGCCAGCGTGGGCTCCGAGACGTTGTAGGGAATCGTCGTCTCGAAGAGCTGGGGGTTGAGCTGCTCGATGGTCAGGATGCGCAGGTTCATGGACTTGCCGTCCGGCCCAATCAGCTCGAGGATCACCGGGTTGAGGTTGAGCGGCCAGATATCCCCGCGGACGTTCACGACGCCGCCGGAAACAGGTTCCTCCAAAACGGGACTGCGCACACCGACCGGCTCGGACGGATTGCCCGGCGGGGTGATCTCGTGCAGGCCGGAGGAAAGCAGCAACAGGCGGACGGAGTTCAACGACTGGATCCTGCCCTGCTTATCCAGGGTGCTGACCGTCAGCCGGGCCACTTCGGCGGTACCGGGAATCTCGAAGGGGAGCTTGATCTGCTGGTCCACGCCCTTGCCCCCGGGCGGCAGCTTCTTGACGGTGCGGGCCAGCAGGCGTCCGTCCTCCCCGTAGAGGTCGATCTGAGCCTTGCCGCTGTTCCCGACAATCAGGTGCATCCGCAAAACGATCGGCGAGGTCACCTTCGACATGGGCCCCGGCGCGAAGATCTGGATCGCGGCCGGAGCGTGCCCGGGGATGGTCGTCAGCGTGAAGGTGGGGCGCGGCGTGGGACTCAGGGTCGGCGCGGGCGTCCTGCTGGGAGCGCGAGTCGGCGTCAGGGCAATGGCCGTCTCGGTCCCGAAGAGGCGGGCCGCCTCGGCCGTCAACCCGATGACGGTCGGCAGATACTCGGGCGGATAGGCCGTCGGGATGGGAGCCGCGGTCGGAGCCGCGCAGCCGGCCAGGAGTCCGAGAAGAGCGATGAGGAGTGCGTAGTTTCGTTTCATGCGATTCGATTCGTGGACAAGTCCAACAGATCTTCCTCAGACCTGTTGGACTTGTCAGATGAGGCGTGTAAGGATTCGTTTTTACAACCCGTAAATTTCGCTGTATTTCTTCGTGAGGTAGCGAACGTACGGCTCGGGGGTGATTTTGGAGCCGGTCACCTTCTCGACCAGTTTTTGCGGCTCGTACTTCTGTCCGTGGCGGTGGATGTTCCTGCGCAGCCAGTCCAGCAGCTCGCTGAAGTCCCCCTTGCGGATCTGGTCTTCGAGGTCAGGAATGTCCTTGCGGATCTTCTCCCACCACTGCGCCGAGACGAGGTTGCCGAGCGCGTAGGTGGAGAAATAACCGATCGCGCCGCCGGACCAGTGAATGTCCTGCAGGACGCCCTTCGCATCGTTGGGAGGCGTGATGCCCAGATATTCCTGCATCTTGGTATTCCAGATTTCGGGCAGGTCCTTGACCTTCACCAGGCCCTCCACCATGCCGATCTCCAGCTCCAGGCGGAGCATGATGTGCAGGTTGTAGGTCGCTTCGTCGGCGTTGACGCGGATGAGCGAAGGCGTCACCTGGTTGATCGCCTTGTAGAAGGCCTTCAGACTGACGCCCTCCAACTGGGCCGGGAAGGTCCGCTTGAGGGCCGGATAGAAATGCTCCCAGAACGGCAGCGAGCGCCCGACCAGGTTCTCCCACATGCGCGACTGCGACTCGTGTACGGCCAGCGAGGTTCCGCCCGAGAGAGGCGTACGGTCGTAGGCGGGATTGATGCCCTGTTCGTACATGGCGTGCCCCGACTCGTGCATCGTGCTGAACACGGTCGCCAGCGGGTTGTCGGCTTCGAAGCGGGTCGTGATGCGGACATCGTTGACGCTGAACGTGGTCTCGAACGGATGTGGGGCCTTGTCCTGGCGGCCGCGGCTCCAGTCGTAGCCGAAGCGGGTGATGACGTCCACACCAAAATCCATTAATTTCTTTTCGTTGTATTTCCGGTACAGGAAATCATCCCTGACCTGTTTGGCAGAGGCAATCGCCTTGAGCAGCTTGACCTGCTTGGGCCGCAGGCTGTCGAAGATGACTTTCACGTCCGCGGTCTTCATGCCGGG
>JBAVVF010000691.1:0-6223 GCA_049697155.1 Anaerolineales bacterium | reverse complement strand
GTCTCGGGCCCGATCTGGGCCATGTGGCCGCCGCAGCAGGTCGTCGTCAGCGGGTAATCGATGACGTCCGCGCCGAGGGCACGCAGCAGATCATCCAGCTCGGTGGGATGCTCGTGATCGGACCAGCGGTTCTGATAATCGGGTCGCGGCAGCATGCAGCCCATGTACGGCACGACTTTGAGGCCCTTGAGGGGCTGCGTCACCTTGCTCCGGATGGTTTCCAGGCCGATGTCGTAAACCAGAATATCGATAAGATGACGCACGTCGAGCGTGCCAGGCTTGTACTGAAGTCCGCCCGCGGCGAGCGCCTCATTGACCTTTTCGCCAAGCTGAGGGCGTTCCTCCATGTAATGATCTGCTTTGGCGAGGTTGAGGTAGCATGCCGAGCACGGGGCAACGACGGTGCGGGTGCCGTTCATCTGCTTCGCGGCCAAGGCCAGGTTGCGGGCGATCAACGCGTACGCCGGGATCAGGTTGATTCCAAGATATTCTGTCGCCCCGCAGCAGTTCCAGTCGTCGATCTCCTCGAGGTTCAGGCCGAGCGGCTCGGTAATGGCATCCAGGGATTCCTGGTATGCCCGGGCGCTGGAGTCCATCGAACAGCCGGGATAGTAGAGATATTTGTTCATGAGGTCAATTCCAGTTCCTTGGCGCGCTTCATGATCTTCCGCAGTTGATCCATGTTCTTGATCCTGTGCGGCAGGAAGGGCATGCGGCCCTTTGTGACCATGCCAAAGCCCATCGGCACCATGCCGGGCAGACGCAATGGGAAATGCTTCAGATAATGCAGCGCCACGAGACCCAGCTCATAGCCGCGTCCGAACCTTCTCACCATATCGACAAATGTCTTCGAAAAATCGGGAGCCACGGACTTGCGATAAAGCTTGGCTTTGCTGGCCATACCCTTGAGCGTGTACATGACATCCGCAATATGAACCTGCTGCGGACAGCGCACGACACAGTGATAGCAGGAAACGCAAATCCAGGGGGTGTTGCTGCGCAGAACTTCTTCCCGCATACCTGCACGCAGCATGGCAAACAGCATGCGCGGCGTGTGATCCATATCCTGCGCCGCGGGACAGGAACCGCCGCACGTTCCGCACTGGATGCACATTTCCAGACGCGAAACGCCAGCCGTCCTCATGCTGACTTCGTTCAACAGCGAGAGGTCCTCTTCGTGCGTTAACCCCGCTCGGACCCGCTCATCAGTCATATGGGGCATAATCCCTCCACTCACTTGTTGCCTGAAATACCGGCAACGGAACCAAAAAGTCTCGTTTTGGCGCTTCTCTTCCTGGCGCGGCAGGTACAACTAGTCTGCCTGGCATTATTATGCCAATTCCAGCCTAATAACGTTAGTGCAAATTGTCACAACTAAATAAGATATTCTTATGCAGAATTAAGCGGAGTTTCCCGAGCGTTTTAAACAAAAAACGTGCTCCCGCCTGGGCGGGAGCACGTCTCTTCGTTATTCTGCTGTTTTCTCGTCAGGCTGCCGGTTTTTTGGACATTTCCGCCATCTGCGCGACGAGCAGTACACGCGTCATTTGCATTCGTTCCATAGCCGCTTTCGCGACCGCCTCCATCAACCCGATAGATAATTGCGGGTCCACCTCGCACAGAGCCCGCAGCGCAAGTGCGTCGATTTTGAGGACCGTACAGGGTTTATCGGCGCGCATGGTGGCAGTGTAGCAGTAGGGCTCGAGTAGCGCGGAAATTCCGAAGATTTCTTCAGGATTGATGTATCCGACGAAATATTCCCGCCGGTAATCAGGGATGTGCTCGCTGGTAACCACCATGTAATACGGCAAACTGCCCGCCGTCAAGAAGTAGAGTGCCTTGGCCGGAGCATTCGCCTCCACCAGGACATCGCCGGGCTCGAGCTTTTTTTCCTCGGCGATCATGGCAAGCGCTTTCAATTCCGTCTCATTCAGGAAAGAGAAAAAAGGGAACCGCTGTAGAAGGTTTAGAGAAATCATAGTTGCTCCTTTCGTTCCAAAACCGTGACAACATTCGACCTTGTCCCATCCCGCCTCATAGTCTCGCAGGCAGTGCGGTCAGCGTCGCTGTACTGGCTCTATTTTTCTGGCGCCCCGGCGTCGATCCACTGCCTGATCACTTCCAGCTCTTCCGGGGTCAGGTTGGCAAAGTGCCCGCCTGCACTTTGGACCTGGAATAGGAGGCTATTTGCTGAATTGCCCGGAACGATGACCGGTCCATTGGAACCGCCCTCCATCAGGCTGGTGTAGGTCAGCATGTCAAGCCCGCCGGTAGCCAGCTCGCCATGACAGCCCGTACATTTGGTCGCGAAGAGCGGACCCACATAATTTTCGAAGGTTGGTGCACCGTCCAGGGTTGGCGCTTCGGCAACCGGCTCAGGCGGAGGGAGCTGCTCTTTCAGGATTTCACGCAGTTTGGGCGCGTCAAATCCTGCGAAGGTATAGACGTTGCCATGGCAGGCTGAATTCGAGCAGAAGGAGGTATTGCTCGTGCCGCCCGGATCGTCCATGGTGTGGCAGGCGGAACAGGAAGCACCGAAGGTCTCATTATGGAGGCTGATCCAATTCGGATTAAGGTGGGATTCGGGTTCAATTCCACGGCTGATCTCAATTCGGGTGACGAAGTCGTCCGTCCCTGCTACGACCGGAATCGAGTGGCAAACGTTGCATTCGAGACGGACGGCCTGCTGCTGGTCATCGAGGTGCTTGCCATCGTTGCAGCGGAAGCAGCCGGGAGAATTCACATGACCAAGGTTGTTCGGATAGGTGGACCAATCGATTTCCTGGTCATGGAATACGGTCCGGTCATAGATATCCTTGAGGGTCTGGACCGCAGAGCGGATCTGCTCGCCGTGGCCGGGGTAATACTCGGTGTTCTTATAGTACGTTTCGAGATCCTCGAATGCGGCGAATGCTTCCTGCCGGGTGGAATACTCGGCGGAAAGCACCTCGCTGGCCTTCTGATGGATGAGCGGAATGGATGGATCGATCAAGCCGCGCGCCATGGCAGTATCGATCGATTCTTCCGGGAACGCAAATTCATGGGTAATGCGATTATGGCAGGTCACGCAATCCATGGTGGTAAGCTGGCTTTCGTCCAGTGTCGAGACGTCGAAGCCGGACTCAACATCAACATATTCGGTCACGGTCCCGTCGTCGTTGTAGGCCCGGACATATGGAATTTCCTGGTCCAATTCATCGGTGGCGTAGTACTCCACCCGGTTGACGATGTGCCAGTGGATGCCGCGTCCCAGTCCCTCCCGCTTGGCGCCCCCGCCTGTTTTCAGGATCAGATAGATCCTGTTTTGAGTGTTATGTAAATCGTCCTCAAACCGGGAAACGACGCGCAGGCTGTCGTCGGAAAATGTTTCGGGCTGGTGGCATTTTTCGCAGGTATCGCGGGCAGGCCGCAGGGCCTTGGCGCGGATGGGATACTCATACAGGTTAAAAATCTGGTAATAAGCCTCCTTCAATCCCTGTGATTTGCGGACAAGCTGGTTGCCGAAGGAGGCCCGACCGATGTGGCATTCCTCGCAGGTAACGTTGGCATGCGGCGATTGTTTGTAGGCAGTATCCTGTGGAGGCATCGTGTGGCAGGCCGTGCCACAAAACTGGGGCGAATTCGAATATTCCCAGCCATAGACGCCGCCACTTATCAGAATCAGGGTCAGAACACCCAGAACGGCATAGGGCAATATGAACATCCAGCGCGGGGAACCCGGGCTGGGAGCGAAAAACTTTGCAAGGCGTTCTTTTATTTTTTTCACTGTCATCTCCGGTGGGATTGATTGACAAAGTACCTGCTCTCGATAAAGATGAATGCAGGAGCAAGCTCCTGCATTCCAAAGTTCATTTTATTTTTCAGGCGCGCCAGCCTCGATCCATTCGATCACCTGGGCGATCTCTTCAGGTGTTAGTTGGCCGGGATGATTGCCGGCCTGTTGTCTTACTACCAGCAGACTGTTGTCTCCATCGCCGGGGACGATCACCGGGCCGGAGACTCCGCCCTGCATGGCATCAGAATAGGTGGAGAGGTTCAAGCCGCCCAGGGCTCCCGCTCCGTGACAGGCCGCACACTTCGTCTGGAACAAGGCCGAGATCGAATTGTCCCACGTCAGGACGGAGGCTCCGGCGGGGGTCTCGGAACCCGCGGCCAGCTGGGTCGCGTTCGGGGAGGCTGTCGGCAGGGCTGTCTCCGTTGCGGGAGGAGTGGGCGTCTGGGTCGGGGCGGGAGTCGGCGTCCACGGCACGAAGACCACGACCGTGGGGGCCTGTCGCTCGACCGTCGTCAAGGCCGTGTCCTCCGCGCTGACGAAACCATATACACCGAGCAGCATAAAGAGTGCCAACACGCCGGCAACCGGAAGATACAGCCTCTGGCGTCGGCGAACCGCGGCGGGATCGAGCGGACGTTCCGCAACACCGGCTTTGATATCCGCCAGTTCGAGCGGGTGCTCGTGCAGCATCTCCTCTTCGCTCAGCCTCCCATTGAACATGGACCTGTTGAGGCGCTTGAGATGAACGCCGTACATATGCCAGATGATGATCGCCAGGACGGCCAGCAGGGCCTCGCCGCCATGCGCAGCTTTTGCAGCGGGAATCACTTCACCAGGCAGGAGTCGCGTCGTTGTGATCGGATTCCACATCATGAAGCCTGTCGCGCCCATGATGATGGCTCCCCAGGCGAACGCCCAGTATTCCATTTTTTCTTCGAAGGTATAACGTCCCATTTGAGGCGGCGATTTGGCGCGCCCGATGTTATACAGAAGAGCCTGCCAGCCATCCTTCACATCCTGCAGGGAGGGCAGCATCGTCAGGCGGGTGCGGCGGACGTAGGCCAGATATCCAAAGACAAGCAGATGCCAGGCCGTGCCAAGCATCATCACAATCGCAGCAAAGTGATGGATGGTCCGCAGGTTCTCGATGCCACCCAGGAGATCTACAAATCCGATCGCCAGCCTAGCAGATGGGAATCTCTGCGGCAGGCCGGTCAGAGCCAGCGTGACAAAGGAGAGCATCATGGTCCAGTGCTCGATGCGCCGGGCCAGCGGGAAACGTTCGTAGGTGCGGGTCGTGGTTTTACTCATGAGTTTCCTCCTCCTCTTTTGCCTTTGCTTTCACACCCGCGCGCGGCACTATAAACCTACGATACACATCTGTCAGCACAAACAAGATCATGCCTCCCAAAACAGCCGGGATGAAAATTTTATAAAACAGGTTGACAAAGAACACGAGCGGAAATACCTGTGGGCTGGGTTCATAATGGCTCAGCCACGAGTCGGTAAAGCTGGCCGTCGTTGCATCAGGATGGCACTGCTGGCATTTGCCAAGCAGGTTTTTCTTGAACGCAATTCCTGCCTCGGGATTGTCGGGCCGCATAATATCGTGAACCCCGTGACAGTCGGTGCAGACCGGTTTGTTCGTCGGCTGGTCGGGGTAATTCTCCTCGAACATTTTCACCGTCGTCCCGTGGAAGTCGGCGACATAGGTGTTCAGCACATTGGTCGATATACCGAATTGCTTCATCAGCGTTTCGTTGGTATGGCATTCAGCGCAGAGGTACGGAACGCTGTTGCGGAAGCTGTTGCTGGTGGGATCTCCGATATTGTGGACGCCATGACAGTCAATGCAGGTGGGAACGTATTGGTTGCCTTCCTGCGTCAATGCCGCGCCATGGACACTTTGCCGGTACGTCTCATAGATCGTGCTGTGACACCGGGCACAGGTCTGGGGAACGACCAGCCGTGCGCCCAGCAGGAGCTCACCGGTATTCTCGTCGGTCAGGCGGGTCTGGGTATGCGGATTATGACAATCGGTGCAAACGGCCGCCTCGCTATTGCCCGCGGCTAAGGCGCGCTGGTGGACACTATCCAGCGTTTTTTCATACTGCTCAAGATGACATTCCTGGCAGGTGGGATAAAGCTCGAGTGAAAAATCGCGGGGACTGCTCGCAGTGACTTCAGGATGGGGAAAGCCGGTAATGTTGGTATGGCAATCGACGCAGGCAATGTTTTCCGTGCCATGCACGGAAGCGGAAAATTTTTCCGGGTCAATCGTGATCGGAAGAGGCTGTCCCCCGACCTGAGCAGTCATACCCTCCTGCTGGTGGCAGGCTAAACAGGTTTCATCTGTCGGCGGCTCGTCCTGAAATTGAGGCGCTGCCGCAACAGGTTTGGCAATCAAAATCATTACAGTAAGGAGAAGCAAAATTCCAAGTACAAGAC
>JBAVVF010000690.1:0-2618 GCA_049697155.1 Anaerolineales bacterium | reverse complement strand
TCCCGCGACCAGGGCGGTCTCTTCCAGGCTGACCTGTCCGCCCACCACCACGACACTGCCCGATACTTCGCCGTGGCTCGTAATGGTTCCGCCGATCACGACCAGATCCCCATCCAGGCTGGCATCTTCCTCGATGACGACATTGCCGCCCAAAACGACCAGGTCACCCTCGAATATGTCACCGCTTTCCACAGTATAGTTACTGCCAAAGATGACCTGCCCCTCGCCATCCGGATTGGGCCCCTGGGCCTGAACGGAGCTCGTCGGCACCAGCAGCACAAGTAAAAGGAACAGCGTCAAAAACGTATAGGTTTTCTTCATAGATTAACTCCTCGCGGAACCCCCCGCTGGGTGAACCGCCAGATTGAAACTGACCACAAAAGGCTGATTCCCGCCAGCGCGGAGACCAACACCATCCATACAAAAGGAGGCAGGAAGCCCGGGATGACACCCAGCATGACGGTGCCGGCCCGGAACAGTGCCTGCAGAGTGGTAACAAGAAATACTCCCCAGCCAACCAGTGAGGTGATGCCGCTGGCCGGCGAGGCAAAGAACGAGCCCAGATAGGGCCATGCAAGCCAAATAAGTATGGCCAGTCCTCCCAGTGTGAACAGGACAGCACCCCACAATCGCCGCCGGCGCTCCACCACCCTCTGCCTGGCCAGGCGCGCCTGGAAGCGCATCGAAAACCCCGCCGCAGGTGAAACCTTCTTCACCGAATGCAATGCTTTTCCTGTTTCAATGAGTGCAGAACAATAGCTGCAGACACGCAGATGCGCATCCAGATCAAGCTTTTGTTTCGAATCGATCTGCCTGTCGTTTAACAGCCAATCTTCAAAAGGCTGGTGATTCATAGACTCTCCTTTCGGCGCGAGCGCGAGGCTTTTCTTCCTGCCACATGCCCGCCAGGGAACGGCGCGCACGGTGCAGACGGCTCTTGACGGCGCTGACGGTCAGCTTCAGAGACTCCGCAATTTCGACTTCGGAATAGTCATACCAGTATCGCATGATGATGGCAGCCCTGTCGGTCTCGTCGAGATCCTTCAGCAAAATGTGCAGGCGGTCGCGGTCCTCACGCTTGACGGACTCAGCTTCCGGGTCGGGTGACGAGGCATCGGAAATCTCGAAGGTCGTGCCGTCATCGTTCTCCTCGTCCATCGAGAAGACCGAGAGCTTGCGACGGCGGAGCCGGTCTATACAATAATGTGCACCAATCGACAGCAACCACGTGGCAAACGACCGGTTCCGGTCATAGCGATGCAGGTTCTGGTAGGCGCGCAGAAAGGTCTCCTGCGCGGCATCTTCGGCGGCCTCAGGCTCGCCCAACATGCGGTAACACAAATTGTAGACGTGCGTTTGATGTTCCTCAACAAGCCTTGTAAACGCCTCGTCACTGCCTTGCTGAGCCTGGATTACCCAGGCAAGTTCATCGTTCACTCACGCTCCTTGTACTTTCCATACGCAAAACAGGGACCAAAGGTTGCAGCCGCCCCTCCCGTCTTCGGCACCCTCCCCAAATTCGTATCAATTCCTCGAATAATTATGCCAAATTTCATTGCGAATTTGGGGAGGGAAGGGGTAGGGCGAGCGAATCCGCCCGGAACGCGAACAGGATGGCAATCACCGTCGTCAGCGGGACGGCGGCCACCAGTCCCAGCGAACCGACCAGCGTTCGAACGATTTCCTCGGCGACAAACTCATAATTGACGAGAAAACCGTAATTGCCCTGCCCCAGGGAAAACATCAGAAACATGGGCAGCGCCGCGCCCGCGTAGGCTAAAACGAGCGTATTGACCGTCGCCGCCACGTGATCCTGCCCGATGCGCATGGCAGACCGGAACAGGCCCCGAAAACCAAGGGATTCATTCGCGTGGTGCAGCTCAAAGACTGCCGAGGCCTGCGTCGTAACGAGGTCATCCAGCACGCCCAGTGCCCCGATGATCATCCCGCCCAGCAGCAGCCCGCGCAGGTTGATCCGGGTATTGAGCATCTGAAGCAGGAAGAGTGCATTCTCATCCCCTGAGCCTGTCAGCCTTGTGAAAAACACGGAGAGCCCTGCCATCGTCCCGGTGATCAGCAGCACAAGGACCATGCTGACGACCGCCGCGTGCGTTTTGAGATTCCAGCCGTACGTGAGGTACAGCGTCACAGCCAGAAGGATGACCGAGCCAATAATGCTCACCCACAGCGGGTCTTCGCCCGCCAGGATGTGTGGAATGATATAGCCAATGATGACCAGCAGGCTGAACGCCATGCTGAGCAGCGAACGCAGTCCCTTCCAGCGGCTGATGAGGAGAATCACAGCAACGAAAATCGCCGTAAGCCACAAAAGAGAACCCGAACGTACGAAGTCCACAAAATAGACGCTGAGGACGCCATCCAGACGCGAGCCGATGGTTACCAGGACTTTATCCCCCGGCTGCAGATAGACCGGGCTCGCAAGCACCTGCCGCCTGCCATAATCCATTTCCATGATAATGCCGCGATACTCCCCGGCCAGCAGCTCGACCCGCGCGACCTGGTATCGCTGGAGCGAACCTCCCAGATCAATTTCGCCATCCTCGATGATTTCCATCACGCGCGCCTGCATAGTCCCCGCGCCGAAGGAGGTCATGTTG
>JBAVVF010000689.1:0-8040 GCA_049697155.1 Anaerolineales bacterium | reverse complement strand
GTAACGTATTCGAAGCGAATCTGCACTTTCTGACCCGCAAACTGCGAGAGGTCAACTTCTTCCGTTTTCCAGCCATTGGTTTGCCCGTTATATCCCCACCCATATGAATTGCCGGAAGGATTCTCGGCTGTACCCGAAGGGGTGCTGAGAATTTCCCACGTCTCGCCATCGGTGGAGGCCGCCAGGAAGACATAATCGTAATCCTTCTCGAGGTCATACCACATGGCAAATGACATGCTGATGGGTCCGCTCACGTCTGTGAAATCGAACTCGCGGGTCAGCGTCATATCCGACTCGTCGCCGCGGTTAGACCAGAACATATACCGGCCCGAATTCGGGTTGACGGGGAGGAGTCCCACGGCGGTCGAACCGGTGAACTGCAGGGTATGCTCACCCTCACAAGTGATGCCGTAGTAGTCGATGCCATATTGGTTGACCGAACTCTCCAGGGAGTGCGGGCAGTCCGCGATGGACGCGCTGCTGGTGACCTGTGGAGCATCCGGATAGTTCTTATAGTCATAGCGCCCGTCTGCCACGGATGGATCCATAAGATGCATGGTGGCTGCCCAGTCCATGAACAGGTCATCCGCGGTGATGACATTTCCGGTCTCCGGGTCCGTAATGTTCAATTCCGCAAGTGTATCGTCCACACTGGTCAGGTCGTTTTCCGGGTTATTGGTCAGAGCCTTGGTGGCTTCCTCGCCGAAGCGATCCAGGAAGTAGGCAAGATACAGGAAACTTTGACCATAGTGCGCGGAAAAATCAGGCGAGGCGTTGTCCACCCAGGTGTTCAGCTGCAGATCGGGATCCTGAACGTATAACCAGTCCGCTCCGCCGCTGACGTAGCCATTCAGGAAGGAGCCGACTTCCGCGAAGCCCTCGTTGAACCAGGAAACATCGTTGCGGTCCGAGGCATTCTGGATCATATGTACAAACTCATGGGCCAGCGTGTTGTAGGTGTAGTCATCGCCCAGATCCTGGCTGGTGCCCAGCACGTACGTCTCGTGACCGTTCGAATATGGCTTGACGAGCGGGTTGTAGGAATCGGAGGAACTGAAATATCCCGCGATGTTATGGCCGATACTGCTGGCATAGATCACGTAGATGTGCGGGTCGCCATCCACGCCCGGGTTGGCCTCACTGCCAAAGAATTCGCGGTCCTTGGGATAGATCTTTTCCTCGAAGGTATCCATCAGCGCCTGCATGTCGCCTTCGTCCACCGGTGTTCCGTCTTCGGCCCAGAAATACGAATGCGGGGTGATGTACAGCAGGGTTGCGTCGATCTGAGAGTGAATGTTCGTATCCGAATTGACGATCCAGAATTTTTCCTTATCCCCAACGCTGTAGGATTTCGCCTGCACGGTCTCTGAGACATTACAGATTGCCTTCAGGCGGCAGGCCAGTTCGTAGGGATCATTTTCGGGAACTTCACTCTGGGCAAGCGTTTCGATGGTCTGGCGCGAAATATCACCTGCCGGAGGGCGCTCGACCCCTGCAGTCGGTGGAGGGGGGACCGTACTTTCCCCGGACGGCACAAAGGGAGTCAGACCAAGGGGTACACCCTCGGACGCTCTAAAAATAATTACTCCCGCCGCTGCAATAACAACACATGAACAACAGACAAGAATTGCCACGATGATGCCGATGATCTTTGGCACGGATGAAGACTGGTTGGTGCTTGTTTCCATGGACAGGAACCTCCTAAAATAATTTCGCTCGCTTGAATTAGCCCTGCGAAGGCCGGACTGCGCGCTAGGTGCTCATGACAAAGCCTTTGCCGGGCTTCAGATATTGCGCCCATCTTACACTAAATCGCTAAACCTGTGATTAGGAAAAAGGATTATAAAGAAGCAGGTCACGCTGGAAGCGTGACCTGCATTTACCTAAGCGTCTGCGGGCTGTTTGCTCTTTTTCCTGACGGCCTGGGAGGTGTGGAACATGATCTTGTTCTTCTCCTCATCCACGTCCACCAGGACGGATGCACCATCCTTGAACTTGCCGCCGAGCAGTTCCAGAGACAGCGGGCTCTCGACGTTCTTTTGAATGGCCCTGCGCAGGGGACGGGCCCCGAACGCCGGATCGTAGCCTTCCTTGGCCAGCCACCGGCGGGCGGCATCGGACAATTCGATCGTGATATCGTATTCGTTCAAACGGTCCTGGACTTCCTTCATTTGCAGGACGACGATCTCTTCCATTTGCTCCAGCGAGAGCGGCGAGAACATGATGATCTCGTCGATGCGGTTCAGGAACTCGGGGCGGAATGCGCCTTTGAGAGCCTTCTCGACCTTATCGTGAGCCTCGCGCTCCTCACTGGAGGCCTTGGGCTGCAGGAAGCCCAACGTGCCTCCCTTGCGCACGTATTCAGTGCCGAGGTTCGATGTCATGATCAGGACCGTGTTGCGGAAATCCACGATGTTGCCCTGCCCATCGGTCATGCGCCCGTCATCCAGGATCTGCAGCAGCGCGTTCCATACTTCCGGGTGCGCCTTTTCGATCTCATCGAACAGCAGGACGCGGTAGGGGCGGCGGCGCACAGCTTCCGTCAGTTGACCGCCTTCCTCGTACCCGACGTATCCCGGAGGCGCCCCGAAGAGGCGGCTCACGGTATGCTGTTCGCGATACTCTGACATGTCGATGCGCACCAGCGCTTCCTCATCGTCGAACATGAACCAGGCCAGGGCTTTGGCCAATTCGGTTTTGCCGACGCCCGAGGGGCCGATAAAGATGAACGAGCCAATCGGACGTGACGGATCTTTCAAGCCCGAGCGGGCCCGGCGGATCGCGTCGGAGATGGCGTGGATGGCTTCCTCCTGGCCGATGATGCGCTCATGCAGGCGCGCTTCCATTTGCAGGAGTTTTTCAGACTCGCTTTCCATCATTTGAGTGAGGGGAATACCCGTCCATTGATTCACAACCGAGGCGATGTCATCCACGTCCACCACTTCATCGAGCTGGTGTTCGGCTTCCCATTTATCGCGCTTCTCGTGGTATTCCTCATCGAGGCGCAGTCTTTCCGATTTTTTCTGCGCGGCACGTTCATAGTCACGGTTCAAGCCGGCTTGTTCTTCCTCGGCTTGCAGTTTGTCAATTTCACCTTTTAACGCCTTGAGATCGGGCGGCATCGAATACAATGCCACGCGCAGTTTCGCGGCGGCTTCGTCCATCAGGTCAATGGCCTTGTCGGGCAGACGCCGATCGGTTACATAACGATCAGCCAGTCGAGCCGCGGCAACCAATGCCTCATCCGAGTAACGGACTTTGTGATGCGCTTCATAGCGATCACGCAGGCCCATCAACATTTTGATCGTGTCATCGACATTCGGTTCTTCCACGTAGATCGGCGCAAAGCGCCGTTCGAGGGCGGCGTCCTTTTCGATGTACTTATGATACTCATCCAGCGTCGTCGCGCCGATGCACTGCAGTTCGCCGCGCGCCAGCGCCGGTTTGAGCATGTTGGAGGCATCCATCGCGCCCTGGGCCGCGCCTGCCCCGACGACGGTGTGCAGCTCGTCGATCATCATGATGATGTCGCCGCCCGCCCGCTGGATTTCCTCGACCACGGCCTTGAGCCGCTCTTCGAACTCGCCGCGGAAGCGGGAGCCGGCGATCATCGCGCCGAGATCAAGCTGGACGACGCGTTTGCCCGAAAGGATCTCAGGCACGTCGTTGTTGGCGATCTTCTGCGCCAGACCTTCGGCGATGGCGGTCTTGCCGACGCCGGCTTCCCCGATCAGGACCGGGTTGTTCTTCGTGCGGCGGGAAAGGATCTGGATCAGGCGCAGGATCTCGTTGTCGCGCCCGATGACGGGGTCGAGCTTGCCTTCGCGGGCGGCCTGGGTCAGGTCGCGCGAATACTTCTCGAGCGTCCGGTAGCGGGATTCGGCCTGGGGGTCGGTGACCCGCTGCCCGCCGCGCAGGTCTTGGATGGCCGTGTAGACGCGGTCGCGCGTCAGGCCGGCCGACTCCAGAATGCGGGCCGCGGGCGTGTTCCGCTCGGTGAGAATGGCGAGGAAAATGTGTTCGGTGGAGATATATTCATCCTTAAGGCGGTTGGCTTCCTCGTTGGCGAGGTCGATGATCCGCTTGACGCGCGGCGTGATGAAGATCTGGCCGGCGCCCCCGCCGAAGATGTTGGCCTTGGGGCTGGCGCGCAGGGTGGCGTCGAGCCGCTCGGTGAGAGCCTCGGGGCTGACGCTCAATTTTTCGAGTATTTGGGGGATGACACCGCCGGGCTGTTCAATCAGCGCCAGCAGAATGTGTTCGGTGTCGATTTGGTTGTGGCCGTAGCGCTGGATGATCTCCGCGGCACGCTGGGCGGCCTCCTGTGCTCTTTCTGTAAATCTGTCAAATCGCATCATAGGGAAAGTTCCTTTTCTAACTGCCAGACCTGACAGGTCTTATCCAATTTATTCCCTTCCTTAGAATTATACGGATAAAGACAATCCCTGTCAGTTTCTCGCGAAGACCTGTCAGGTCTTCCAATTGGAGCGATTATAACAAAACCGCATCGTCAAATCATCAATATGGCGTAAGAGGAATGTTAGATTTGAGGCGTGTAGGCAAATTTGTTTTTGAGCAATTCACAAAATGCGACGATCTCCTTTGGCGGGACGGCTTCCTCCGGCGTCACTTTTAGCAGTGCGAAGCTGTGACCACCCTTCAAGTCATCCGGAAGGTCCGCAGGCTTGCCAAAAACGTGGATATGAATATGACGGAAGTGCTCCATCTCGGCATAACATGAGATGTATTCCTTCTCACAATGGAGTTCCTCATGCAGGAACGGGATTACTTTGGCCTGAAGCTGTCCCAGCTCGGCAAATTCCTCGGCCGTCAATTCGTGCAGCGCCTCGGCATGCCGCTTCAGGACGATGACCAGCCATCCGATCACTTTTACGGGATAGGCATGTTCGATGAACCAGTATTGGCCCTCGTAGATGGTCGGGCCGGGCGAGATTCTTTTCTCCCCTGAGTTGGATTGGCAGGTCCAGCATTCCATGGTTCTGCTCCATTGGGTTAGGGTGTGGAGAATTATACGCCTGCATATTTCCAAAACACAACAACGCGCTATAATTTGTCTCTATGAGCTCGGTCACCATCCCTGTCAAGGCGCAGGACCATCCGCACATCCGGCCGCTCAACGTGCTGCGCGACCTTTCGGCGGTCGCGGACCTGATCGAGCTGTGCTTTTCCCCCACCATGGACAACGACGGTCAGCGCTACCTCTCGGATATGCGCCGGGCCAGCCGCGACGACAGCTTCCTGCGCTGGGCCTCGCGCATGACGGAAACGGCCTCCCTGCCGCTGATGGGTTACATCTGGGAGCAGGATGGGCGCATCGTCGGCAATGCCAGCCTGATCCCTTTCCGCAGCAGGGGCCAGCGCGTGTACCTGGTGGCCAACGTGGCGACCCACCCCGATTATCGCCGGCAGGGGATCGGGCGGGCTCTGACCGAACGCGTGATGAAACAGGCCCGCGATAAAAAGGCTTCCGCGATCTGGCTCCACGTCCGGGATGACAATCCCGGCGCGATCAATCTCTATGAAGAGCTTGGATTTCGGGAAATTGCCCGCCGCAGCACCTGGCAGGCCGGACCGGACGCCCGTCTTTCTTACCCCGCCACCGACATCCGGATCGTGCCGCGCCATCCGCACTTCTGGCCGCAGCAGCAGGAATGGCTGCGCCGTCTCTATCCCGACGTCCTGAGCTGGTACCAGTCCTGGAATCCCAAAGCGCTCCGGCCGGGCATCGGCAACTGGTTATATCTCCTGTTCGTCGATTTCAACATCAAGCAGTGGGCCGCGGCCCGTAAGGACGAACTGCTCGCGACGCTGACGTGGATGCCGCAGGGCGGCAGATCCGAGTCCATTTACGCGGCGACCGGCCTCGGGTCGGACCCGGCCGCGCTGACCCTGCTGCTGATCCACGCCCGGCGCACGATCACCTATCGCCCGCAGTTCTCGTTCGACTATCCCGCCGGCGAGATGACCGAGGCGATCCTCGCCGCGGGCTTTACAGTGCGGCGCACCTTGTTGTGGATGCGTGCATGATTACATGCATAGTGCAACCCGGGGTGATCTTTCTCGTATTAAACGATAACCGTTCATAGTAGAAAGAGGAGAAAAGATGACAAAATTCATTCTGCGCTGGGTGATCAATGCGATCGCGTTGTATCTGGCTGTGCTGATCCTGCCTGGAAGAATTGACCTGACCAGCGGTTTGGTTTCCATACTCTGGCTTGCGCTGATCTTTGGATTGATCAACGCGTTGTTCCGGCCCCTGATCAATATGCTGACCTGCCCATTGATCATCCTGACGCTTGGCCTGTTCACACTGGTCATCAACACCTTCCTGTTCTGGCTGACAAGTGTCATCGGCCAGTCGTTCGGGCTTGGCCTGATCATTGCCGAGCCGGTCTGGTGGAATGCCTTCCTGGGTGGACTGGTAGTCAGCGTTGTGAGTGTCGTCCTTACCATGATCCTGAAGGATGAGCTGAAGGGCCGCAAGTAATTGCTATCGGGAAGAAAGAGGAAAGAAGAAAGAGGATGGCATCGAGCCATCCTCTTTAGTTTAAGAGGGGAAATTTATTTCAGCAGTCCCGGCAGTCCGCCGGCCGGCCCGGCCATCCTCACCGCCCGCAGGATGGCTTCCGCCACCGCTGCGGCCGCGAACGCGCCGACCGAGGAAACATCCGCCTTCCTCGTGCCGGTGGACAGGGCGAAGATCACGTCGCCGTCCAGCATGGTGTGGGCGGGGCGAATCGTCCGGGCAATGCCATCCTGGGCCATCTGCGCGACCTTGGTCGCCTGGGCCTTCGTCAATCTGGCATCCGTTGCAACCACACCGATGACCGTGTTGGCGCGCCCGGCCAGACCGAGTACCCCGCGTCCCAGCGCGGTTTTCATCATTGCCAGCGTATCGGCGAAGGGTTCCTTCCTGCCCACGCGCAGCGGACCGACTTTCCCTGAGCGCAGACCGGCGACGATCGTATTGCTGTGCGGATCGATCACATCGCCCCAGGCATTGACCGCGACCAGCGCGCCGACGGTCACTC
Organism: Anaerolineales bacterium; assembly: GCA_049697155.1. Taxonomy (GTDB): domain Bacteria; phylum Chloroflexota; class Anaerolineae; order Anaerolineales; family Villigracilaceae; genus Defluviilinea. The sequence goes on along the minus strand of JBAVVF010000689.1, from coordinate 988 downwards.
CGCCGCCGATGTCGAGGCTGGCGGTCCCGACGCCGGCTTTCATGGCCAGGCTTCCGCCGAACATCTTCCCGACGGAGGCCCCTGTCCCGACGCCGACGTTCCCTTCTGCGGGCGCCTCGGACGAAGCCGCGGCCGCGGCGCGATACCCCAGGGCGGCATCCGGCCGGACGTCCGCGCGGCCGAGGCTCAGGTCATAGAGGATCGCGGCCGGGACGATGGGAACCCTGGACACGCCGGTATTGAACCCGATCTTCTTTTCCTCGAGATAGCGCATCACGCCGCCGGCTGCGTCCAGGCCGTAGGCCGAGCCGCCGGCCAGCAGGATGGCGTGGGCTTTCTGGACCAGGTTGACCGGGTCGAGCAGATCGGTCTCGCGCGTGCCCGGCGCGCCGCCGCGGACATCCACACCCGCGACCGCGCCCCTGCGGCAAATGACCACGCTGCAGCCGGTTAAGGCTTCTGCATCCTGGGCATGACCCACTTCAATTCCACGCACATCCGTGATGGCGCTCATTCTTTTCATACTGATTTAGTCGTTTGCTGATTTGCCTATTTGCTGATTTCTCTTGCCAGGCTCTTGAATTCACGCCAATCCTCTTCGTCCATCCAGACGTCGACGTTGTCGAACTCCAGCCGATACAGTTGGTCCTCGTCCGGCTGGATGCCATCGATGTTTTTGGCCACCTCCAGGAATTCTTCCCACTCCTCCTGAAAGAAGTTGATTGTGGCGCGCCCAACCTGAAGATAATACGTGGTCTCGCCGTCGGGTTCTTCCGCCAGCCATGCCTGAAAATTATCGGTTTCGGCGATTGTTTCCGTGTTCGGTTCCGGTTCACTGTGATTGTTATTGTTCATCAGATTTCTCCTTCGGATGATTTGTTTCCTTCGGAATATATCTTTGGAACGTCGAGACAATAAAGACCCTCGTGCGGCCGAGCCATTCGAACGGATTGGAATGGGCCGCGGCTTGTTCACCCGAGGGCCAGGG
>JBAVVF010000688.1:0-2058 GCA_049697155.1 Anaerolineales bacterium | reverse complement strand
CACCACCGCCTTTTTGAGTCCTCATTTTCCGATGCCGGGGCCCGTCGCTGACAGAATGAATCCGTCGTGCCATTCAGGATCATCTGTCAGGAACGATCGAAAGACCAGATAACGTTCATGCTGTTCGACGCTGTCTGCATTCGCTGTATATGTTTCCTTATCCTTGAAAATAGCCACTAAATAAAACTCATCAGGGTTGTTTTCCATCTGGAAGTAACAGTCTGTCACCCAACCCGGGATGACCGCCTCGCCAAAGCCGTCCATGGCTTTGACAAATGCATCTTTTACACCGGGTTTGATGTGGAAACGCGCGATGGTTCCGTACATATCAGCCTCCTTTTTATTCGGATTATATCGCTCTACTTTTATGCAGGCTGAATCAAAAGAGACGACCCGTACGGTCGTCTCTTGATGATCCTGTGCCTATTCAGGCCGGCAGCGGTTTGTTCATCCTGCGGATGACCATGACCACTTTACCTTTGATTTCGAGTGGTTCGCTCTTCTTGACGAAGATCGGTTTCATGGTCGGGTTGGCAGGCTGCAGGCGATAGCGGTCCTTTTCCTTGAAGAAATACTTCAGGGTTGCTTCGTTATCCCGCGGGAGCCAGACGGCCACCATTTCGCCGTTGCGGGCATCGGTGGCGGTCTTGATGACGACGATATCTCCATCGTTGATCATCGCGTCGATCATTGATTCTCCCTTGACTTCGAGGGCATACAAGCCGTCGCCTCTTTCCTTGGAAGGCAGGAGGCTGCGCGCAATATCCACGGCATTGGCTTCGTTATCCGTCATGTAGCTGATATTGGGATCGAGCTCGGGGAGGGGCAGACCCGCAGCAATGGGGCCAAGGATTGGGATGCGCAGCATATCCGGCGAACTGTTCATGCCGGCCAGACGCACACCGCGTGAGATCTTGCGGTCGCGTTCGATCAACCCTTTTTTCTCCAGCTGATCGAGATAATAATTCACAACCGAAGTGGATGTAATCCCGGTTTTTACGCCGATCTCACGAATTGAGGGCGGATATTTATTCTCCTGCTGATATTCCTGAAGGAACTCAAGGATTCTTTGGTGACGTTCTCCGAGACCTTTGCTTTTACGAACCATCATCATAGCTGCCTCCTGAGCATTCTTCGCTCATTTGTGCTATGAATGATACCCGAACGTCTGTTCTGTGTCAAGTCTGCCGGGGGGCCATTTTCCCCGCTAAACCCAGGTGCGGCGGCGCATCCAGATGTACATACCAATCGGCAGCAAAAGCGTAATGGCCAGCATTGCGTAGAACGCCGGGGTCCCCGTCCAGCTGTTCAAGGACCCGGGCGGCTCAAAAAAGTTCATGCCAAAAAAGCCCGTGACGAAGGTGAGCGGCATGAATAAGGTGGTAATGATCGTCAGGGTTTTCATCACTTCGTTCATGCGATTGTTGATGACCGACAAATACGTATCCAGCGCGCCGCCCACCAGATCGCGCAGGCTTTCATTCAGATCGTGCAGCCGCACCAGATGGTCGTAGATATCCCGGAAGAAGATGCGGTCCTTCGGGTCGATCACCTTGTAGTCGTCGCGGGCCAGCTTGTTGAGCACTTCGCGCTGGGGGAGCAGGATCCGCCTCATCGCCAGCAGGACGCGTTTGAGGGCAAACAGCTTCTCGAGGGTACGGGGCGAGGGGCGGTCAAAGACCTGGTCCTCGATCTGGTCGATGGCTTCGTCAATTTTTTCAACGGCAGGCATGTAGCCTGCCACCAGGTTGTCGGTAATCTTGTAAAGAAGATGATCGGCTCCCTGCTGCACGTTGCGCACATCCCGGTCGCAGGACTCCCAGGTTTCGTCAACGGCCGCGATGGGAAGATCGTGATGGGTAACGACATAGTTTTTACCGAGAAAGATGTCCAATTCGTCCACTTGCGTTTCCCAGGCATCCCCGTTTTTCTCGGCGTTCATATAGTTCAACACAATGTAAAGATAATCGCCCCAATCATCGAGCTTGGGGCTATGAGTTTCCTGCAAGGCATCGTCAATTGCCAGAGGATGGAACTGGAAATCCTGCAGGATGGGGA
>JBAVVF010000687.1:0-6250 GCA_049697155.1 Anaerolineales bacterium | reverse complement strand
AACTCATTCCTCACGCGAAACCGTTATTGCGAGGGAGCCCATCGGGCGACCGAAGCAACACCGCATGATGGCGCCAGAGCGCCATCACGGTGGGTGCAGGTGTCTCACATATACTTGCAAGTACATATGAGATTGCTTCTTGAAGACTCGCAATGACGGTGATTGTGAGGGTGGGGTTATCCCTCCGCGTAGGCCTGCTGCAGGACGGGCAGCTCGATCTTCTTCATCTTCAGCATGGCTTCCATGACGCGCTGCGCCTTGGAAGGGTTGGGGTCGCTCAGCATCTCGCCGAGCGCAACGGGGACGACCTGCCACGACAGGCCGAACTTGTCCTTCAGCCAGCCGCACGGACCTTCCTCGCCGCCGGCCGAGAGCTTCTCCCACATCTCGTCCACTTCCTTCTGCGTCTTGCAGTTGACGACGAACGAGATGGCTTCGGTGAACTTGAACTGCGGCCCGCCGTTCAGGGCGGTGAACTCCTGACCTTCGATCTCGAAGCTGGCGGTCATGACGCTGCCTGCCGGACCGGGTCCCGCCTCGCCGTAGCGGGTGACGCTCAGGATCTTCGAGTTCCTGAAGATCGAGGTATAGAAATTCATTGCCTCCTCGGCTTGATCGTCGAACCAGAGAAACGGGGTGATTTTTTGCATGTCAGTACTCCTTTAACTATAAAGTGTTTGTCACAGATGGTCTCACACACCCTCTCACCGTCATTGCGAGGGAGCCCTTCGGGCGACCGAAGCAATGACGGGATCTGCGGCTTGCGGCTGCGTTCGACGCCCCCTGGCGTTGGTGTGGACTTTCGCCCGGCAGTGGACTACGACCACGCCGCACTAGGAGCCCAATTTAAGCACACCTGTTCTAATTTATCAAGGGCTCCCGCCGTTGTATAATCCCAACAGACTTCTTGCATAAGCCGCAGGGCAACCATGATGCAGATCTTTTGAACCACGGAGACACAGTCCCCTAAAGGGGATAATAAAGACTCTGAGAAAAAACAAAGGGGAAAACTCCGTGACTTAGTGTCTCCGTGGTGAGGTTTTGGACCTTTGCAAGATGTCTAATCATTCGAGGAGAGATTTTATGAATAACACAAAAGCCGCAGCACAAAGTAATACTTCCCACCTGATATTGTTTGTTTTCATCCTGCCGTTATTGTTCATCGCAGGCGTTCAACTGTTTATCCTCTCTGCGCAAACCGAGACCTACTTTGCCTGGACCTTTACCGCGCCCCTGTCGGCGGCGTTCCTGGGCGCGGGGTACTGGGCGGCCATGTTCTACGCAGCGCAGGGTATGCGCGCCAGAGGCTGGGCATACCTCCGCAGCAGCATGCCGGCCGCACTGACCGCCGTAGTCCTGCTGACCGTTACGACGTTTCTGCACCTCGACCGCTTCCATCTCTACAGCCCGCTCTTCATCACGCGCTTTGTCACCTGGGTCTGGATCGTTGTCTACGTGGCTGCGTCGCCGCTGCTGGCGATCTTCTGGATCATCCAAAGCCGTCTGCCGGGCGCAGGCCTGCGCGGAAACGATCCGCTCCCGGCGTGGCTGAGGGCCGGATATACCCTGCTGGCGGTCTTTGCACTGGCGTGCGGGATCGGTCTATTCCTTGTGCCTCAGTCCATGGCTGCCTTTTGGCCGTGGGGGATCATGCCGCTGGCGGCCCGCTCGATCGGCGCCTGGATGTCTGCCTTCGGCGTGGCCTGCGCCGCGCTGGTGTTCGAGAACGATATCCGCTGCGGTGCGGGGACAAGCTCGAGCCTGTTCGCGTTCTGCATCCTGCAGTTGATCGTCGTGGCGCGCTACGCCTCCGCCCTCGATTGGGGCAGGCCGCTGACGATCGGTTATATGATTTTTCTTATCCTGGGTGCTCTGATTGCGGGCGCGAACCTGGTGAGGAATAGAAGATAGCCAGGGTGACGTTCACGCTGCATCTTCGATCCCGGTCACAGCATCGAAATCTTTTTCGATGATCGGCTCCAATTTTCGCTCATCGAGCCTTCCCCGATGGAAGTCCTCAAAGCCCTGAATGCCGCCGAACAGGCGTTGAACTTCGTCCCGCTTTAGATTTGTCGGACTATTGCAAATCAGCGTGTGGTAGGAAGACCAGTACCAGTCACGAAAATCGTCGACAAAACCATGCTTTTGCGGGTTGAAGTGAATATAAAAGATCAGGGTTTCGAAGTAGGAAGTGCTCGTCACCGGTATCCGGCCAAATCGTTCTTCGAAGAGACTTCCCGTTCGCCCATATCCCTTGTTGATCGCTTTGGCGTAGGCGTTGAAGAAGTTGGAGAAACTGTGGGATGGGTTGAAGGGTTTTAAGACCTCACAGGTACCGGGAACCTGTGAGGTTTCCTTTATTCTCACCGCAAAATGAAAATGATTCCTCATCAGAGAATAGGCATAGGTATCCACGATGGGGTCGATGTGTTTCTCATATAAGCTGAGGAAATAAGGATAGTTTCTGGGTTCAATAAACAGATTTTCACGATTGTTTCCCCGATTGTAGATGTGATAGTACATGCCAGGTTGAAGAACAGCGGTTATAGATTTCATTTTGACCTCCCTTATATATTTTTTATTATACTCCACAGACCTCACAGGTCTTAAAGACCTGTGAGGTCTGTAACCTCCAATAGTTGTCTTTCCACTGCCTCCCATTGCGCGGCGAGGTCGACCGATTCGATCCGCATCACGTGGTCCTGCAGCTCGATGCGCTCGGCGAGCTTTGCCTGGACGGCGGGGTAGAGCAGGACGCCGGTTGCGCTGCGATGCGCCTGCGACAGATGTTCCTGCGACTTCAAATACGCATACAACTGGTACATGTGCGCCGAATCGAATACCGGCTTGCCCCAGCGGTTCTCGACCAGGCTGTGGGCGGTGAACTTCGTGTCGATGATCATCAACCGCCCGGATGACTTCTCCTGCAGGACCAGGTCCGGGATCATGGACGGCAGACGCTCGCTGGCACTGCGGGCATGCCACTCCAGCCGCGGCTGCGCGCTGACCTCCCAACCCTGCAGATGGACGCGGTAAAAGCCGGCGACGAAGCGTTCGTAGACGTTGTGCAGCACGAGCGCTTCCCGGTCCACCGCAGGGACGGTCGTCTCTGCTCCCGGGCCGTCCGGCATCTGACGCTGTACGATCAGGTCGCAGATCGCCAGCATCAGCCGGTAATCCCGGTCATGCTGGGCGGCCTGCGCCCGGCCGATCAGCTCGGGCGTGACCTCGATCAGGTCGATGCCGTCGAGGTCGCGGTTCAAACGCCGCAGCCTGCGCCGCAGTTCCCTGACCGGATCCGTCTCGGTCCCGAAGTGACCGGCCTGGATCAACCTGGTCAGTGTGCTGCGGATAATCTGGTTCTTCAGCGAGTTGGCGCTGTATTTCTGAAAAGCGGCATGGACCTGCCCGCGTTCGAACGTGCGCCGCTTCAGACTTTCGCCGAAGTCGATCCGCCCGCGAATCGTTTGCACGGTCTGACGCACACCGACATAGTCGTGTCCCAGCCCGACGCGCAGGCGTCCCTGCATCAGCTTCAGCAGCACGGAGGCCAGCAGGGCGTCCAGCGTGGGCGCGTGCTTCACTGCCTCCACCGCCCATTCGCGTTTGAAGGACACCTCATTCCAGGCATACAACAGCATGTGCCACAGGTTACGGATCGGGATGCCGTATTCGGTGAACTGGAGGGGGTTTGAGGAATCAACCATATCTAAACTATCCGTCATTGCGAGGCAACGCCCGAAGCAATCTGCAAAAGGGCTCCCTGCGCCGTCCCCGGCGCAGGTGTACCCGGTGATCCGCCGGTCCCGCGAGTACGCGGGATCTGCGAGACGGCGGCGTGAGCAAGTTTTGTATCAGAAACTAAACTATTCGTCATTGCGAGCGGAGCGAAGCAATCTCATGTAGCCTTACAAGTAGATATGAGATTGCTTCGTCGCGGCGCTTTCAGCGTCACTCCTCGCAATGACGGTTACGCCAGCAGCCTCTTCTCCGCTTCGCGGGCGCGCTGCGGGTTGTCGAACCAGTACTCCTTGATGAGCGGAACGATCTCCGTGCGCACGACCCGGCGATACCAGTTCTGATCCAGCCCGGCAAAGTTATCGCCTTTGGGCAGGAAGAAGCTGTGACCGACCTCATAGTTCTCGCCCAGGAGCGGGTCTGCGCGGATTTCACGGTTGAGCCGCGTCAGGCGCTCGACGATCAGCTGGACCAGTTCCGGGTCCATGTCCCTTTCGGTCAGCCACTGCTGGAAGAACTCGCTCTCGTACTGCGGCTTGAGCGTGATGAAGGCAAAGCGGCGGCGCATGGCGTAATCCACCATGGCCAGCGAACGGTCTGCCACGTTCATCAGGCCGATCACGTACAGGTTGGGCGGGACGAAGAAATTCGGCTCGTCCTCCGTGCGGTAGGCCAGCGGCAGGGCGAAGTCGGGACCGCGCTTATCGGGCTCGATCAGCATCAGCAGCTCGCCGAAGATCTGGCTCAGGTTGCCGCGGTTGATCTCGTCGATGATGAACACGTATTCGCGGTCGGGGTCCCGGATGGCCTTCTGGCAGAACTCGAAGAAGATGCCGTTCTGCAGGACGAAGCTGGCCGCCTTGCCCGGGATCGGACGGTAGCCCCGCACGAAATCGTCATAGGAATAGGACTGGTGGAACTGTATCATCTCGATCCGGTCGGTATCGACTTCGTTCATCAGGGCATAGCCCAGCTTGCGCCCGATGAAGGTCTTGCCCACGCCGGGCGGTCCCTGCAGGATCATGGCTTTCTTGGCCTGGAGCCGTTCGAGGATATGTTCCAGCTCTTCCTTCGTCAGGAAGACACCCGAGGCGATCATATCGTCGATGCTGTAGGGCGGCTTGCTGACCTCGATGAACTCCGAGAGCACCTGGTCTGCCTCACCGACGCTGGGCTGATGGTTGAGGAACCAGTCGTAGTCCTGCTCCCTGCCAAACCAGACAAAGTCCTTCAGCTTTTCGGCATAGTCCCTGAAGCGGTAGCTCTCGTCCAGCCTCAGACGCCAGATGGTGCTGCGGTTGGTGTAGAAGTACCAGGACTTCTCTTCGAAATCCGGATCCCATTCCACCTCCACCGTCCGGCCGTCCTCGCGGTTGGCGACGATGGTCCCGATCGCCTTGATGGTCATGCGCGAAACGGTCTTGTTGCGGGCATCGAACGGCAGTCCGGCGCGCTGGGTCGAGGCGGCTTTGATGGCGATCTTGTCGTTGACCTGCATGGACATGACGTCGTTGATGTAACGGTTCTTGTAGCCGTTCTCCCAGATGCCTTCCTCCAGAAAGCGGTCGGTCTGGTCGGGCGGGTCGCGGTCATCCCAGTACGCGCCGACGAGCCAGTAATTGATCCCGCCCCAGGCGCGGTACTTCGCTTCCTTTTCCTCGGCGACCTTCCGTGTGCGCTCGTTTTCCACCCCCCAGGCAGCCAGAGAGATTTCCGGAAATGACTTCCCGTCCTCACGGATGGATTTCACCGTATCCACGTAGAATTTTGCGCTCAGACCGCGCGCCGGCAGCCGTATCCCCAGATAATCCCGGCTGCTTTGGTCGAGGCTCAGGAAGGTCTCCGGGCGGATCCAGAACAATCCCATGGTCAGGTTGACGTTGGTCTGCTTGACCTCCAGTGCCTCATCGACCGCCTGCAGGAAGTCCGTGTTCGCGAGCGGAGCCTCCTCCAGCCCCAGCCGGAAGACCCGCCACAGGCGCCCGATATCGCCCGGGTCGCGGGAGGTCTGTCCGGGAAAGAACCACGAACGGATATTGTTCAGCACCGGCACGCCGTTGAAGTCCTCGGGCAGGTCGCTTTGCAGGCTGAAGTGCCCCTTGATCTGTGAAAGGATGGCGAGCCGCTGGTCGTAGCCGATCCGCCGGTTGAAGACGCCAAAGAATGTAAAGGGATCGATCTCTCTCAGGAGAAAGCGGGACCCGTCATGATCCCTGTCGATAAGCGGCGTAATGACGAATCCCTGCGTGCGAAGATCCTCCAGAAAGGCAATCAGTTCCGCCTGCCTGTTTTCCCAGCCCGCCAGTTCCCTGGCCAGTTCCTGGAAAATGGGGATCCACGTAAAATGATCGATTGTCGTCGCTTTAAGAGTCTTATCTTTATTTTTTGGCATGAAACAAGGATACAAGAAATCGGGCAATTGGGCAAGACCCGGCCCCACCCCTTCCCTCCCCAAATACGATATACGGACTTTTGATTGACATCCTGAATTTGCCTTTCGTATTTGGGGAGG
>JBAVVF010000686.1:0-10967 GCA_049697155.1 Anaerolineales bacterium | reverse complement strand
TATCTTATTTCTTTAGTTTGTTCTGCCTATGATATTCAAGATAATCCAGTGATACCGGATATAGTCTGGGCTCTCGTATTTTCTGCCCCTCAATGGTCTCTAAAATCGTCTGGATTCCCTGGCTTAGCTCAGGTGCTTTTCTGGTTACCATCACGCGAAAATCATCTCGTAGCGAAAAATATCCTTCGTCGAAAAGCTTGTCGTATACATATGATAAGCACAAGCCGTTGGACGGATCTAATCGAGTCTGGATTCGTTCCGCCCAGGGAATAATGTGGCTTGCAATCAGGAGGTCTTCCTCACTGGTATCCGACAAACAGCAGCAATGTCCGAAATTATTCAATACCCTGGTTCGAAAGACAGATTGCTTTTGTCGGGCTTTGATCTCCAATTTTCTGTTTTCAATCGAATAATCAGCCTGTTGCTCATTGATTTCGCTTGATTCCGCGCTGCTGGAGTTTGATCGCTCCAACACTCCATAATATTGTCCTACATCAATGAATTCGTGGAACTTTCTAACATTTAGCTGATGAAAGTTGATCGATGCGATCCACCTTCTTCGCGTCGCTGTATATAAGTTTTGTTCGGTGAATACTGTCTTTACAAGCCAATACGGAATTGTGTAAAAATCACCCTCTATATTTTCATCCCCAATAATGATCAAGTTGAAGTTGTCCCCGAACCTGGCTTCATACTCTTTAAGTTTGCTTGGGCGAAAGTCGACCCAATAACTTGTGTCTGGACTGGCCACTCGTACGTAATTTGATTTCTCAAGTTCCTGCCGATTTTGGAGAGCATAGTTCTTCATAGTTGTTCCCATTCATTTTGAGCTCTTGGGGCAAAGGAAGTCTGTATGCTGGATATTATAATATCTCCAGTAATATAAATTGGATGTCAGATATAAACCGGGAGTGCCTGCCTTTTGAAACAAAACCATGTCGTTGCGAGCCCGCAGGGCGAAGCAATCTCAAAGTGAGCCAGGAGATTGCTTCGTCGGGCTACACCCTCCTCGCAACGACATGGTAGGTTTTAGGTGCTCCCTATAAACCTGTTTTTTGAACGAAAGGAGAGAAATGGTGAGGAAAAAAGATGAAGTTATATACTACATAACCACTTCAGATATACAAGAAGTTGCAAACAAAGAACTTGAGCGTGATTTGTCTCAGGAAGAGATCGAATTGCTTCGGGATCGAATTTCCGGGAAAATCGATTGGTATTATGCAATCGCCCGAGCAATCGATGAATTGATAAGCCCACAAGTAGACAGGAAAGCTCACTGACTAAAAGACCTGACGGATGCTGAATTGTGTCCGTCAGGTCTTGTTTTACCCTGATAGTATCCTTTCGTACTCGACAAACTCCTTCAGCACGACCGGGACGATCCAGGCGTATTCGGCGCGCTTGGTTAATTCGAAACCTGACAGGTCTTATGCGCGGCGCGGTTTTCAGCGCATCCCTGCAGACAAAGAGGGCCAGGCGATGTGGTTTCGCGGAGACCTGTCAGGTTTGAACCTGTCCGGACAGCAGTTTTTGCCGCGAACTGTTCTTTGGACATCCGAAAAGAGCTACGGGACCGCCGGGGCCGCACAGCGGAACCCGTAACTGCCTCCGGTCGAGTTCGGGTCACGATTGTAGCGGAATGTGAGCCGCAGCTTTAGAGCATCCAACGTGTCCCAGGCCGCTCCGCGCAAAATATTATGCTTGCCCGAAACCGGACCCGCTGGATCCACCGAAACGCTAAGTTTGTAATAGTTCGCATCGTACTTATCGAACACCCATTCCCATACATTTCCAAACATATCCAGCGCGCCGTATGCGCTTTTGCCTTGTGGATAGCTTCCGACAGCCTTTGCCTCGCCTGCACAACTCCCATAGTTGGCATGCAGGCAGTCCAGGGAACCCGCCCACGGCAAAAGATTCCCGGACGGACCACGTGCGGCGTTTTCCCATTCGGCTTCTGTTGGCAGCCGTCTGCCGGCCCATTCACAATATCTCTGCGCGTCCTCCCAATCGACGTAAACAACGGGGTGATCTGCGTAGTTGTTGGCGGAATAGTATTCTGGATCGCGTGGAGGCTTGCATCGTCCCTGGTCAACACATTGCCGATACATGGAATTTGTCACTTCGGTTTTATCGATCCAATAAGCGGCCAGGGTGACTTCATGACTTGGTCCTTCATCGTCGGAGCCATTATCGCTTCCCATCATGAAGGTGCCGGCGGGTATATACAAGCCGATCATGCCATCCTGCGGCCAGGAAAATTCACTGCCAACGCCCGGCAGGTTGTCCGAGAGAGGAACAGCTGTGAGTACGGGCGCCTCGATGGATGTTGGGGAAGGCACAGGCGTAAATGGCGCAGAAGATGTAAACGTTGGCGGAACTACTGCCGTGGGTTCGGGGGAACCGATCAGGGCTTGTGCTCCCCAAAAAGCTGCTGCGGCCACGAGGGCGAACAGAACAAAGATCAGGATCGTTGTCGGTGATACTCTGAAACTTGTGGGCGGGTTCTGAGGTTCTGGGCCCGGCTGGACTTGTCTGGTCGAGGCGACAGGATTCTTCAGAAGTTCGTAAAATTTCTCCGGCGGTAATTTCCCGCCCCGGACATCCGTATACTGGGTTGCTTCAACCGACAGCCAGGGCTCGTCGCCTTCCAGCAGGAGCGGAAAAACAGGTTTGTTCTTTCGCATGGCTCTGTTCAATTCATTCTGAACCCATTTGGATTGAAAGGAAGCCGGGGTCATAATGACCAGCAGCTGTTCACAATTATCCAGATGTTCCTGGAGTTCAAGGGGCCACTCACTGCCATATTCGATCACATCATCGATCCAGACATCGAATCCCCTCTTGCGCAGACTGTCGGCCAGTTTGCGGGCATATTCTGCATCTTTGTGGTTGTAGCTGATAAAAATATGTCCCATCTCATCCGCCTTTCTTTGATGACGATGGAATTATAATCTCTGGCGCCTCGATTGACCTGGTGAATGTCAATTCAGGAGTATCATCCTGCAGATTAGCAGCCCTGTTGGCGGTATTAATAAAGAAGGTTAGGGTCTGTATGCAAATTCCATTGTGCTCTGTTCACCTCTGCTCCCGCCGCCGTCCTCGGCGGCAATTCTCGAGGTTTTCCAGCGCCGGGGACGGCGCTGGGAGCATGGCTGAAAGAATTGGCGATTTTGCATACACACTCTAGCAAAAGCAGGGCAATTGCTGCGACGGCGATATCGTATATGCTGAAGCTCCACTGGCGGAACGCAATCTCCCGTGCGCCAAGAAAGTACAATGCCGTATTCAGCAAAACAGCCACCGCGCGTATCTCGGTGGGTCCCAGCCTTCCGTCCGAAATCTTGAATTCTCCCGATACATACGTGCGCACATACACCAGCACGGAAAGCAGCAGGTAGCCGATCAATGCCAGTCAGGCAATGGTGAAGCGATCCAATCTCCAACAAAGTCACAGAGCGGATATCCGATCCCCGGCGGGACGATCCGCCCAACCAGGGCTGCCAGGCTTACTAAAAAGGACTATTGATGACCTGCTGAAGATCCATTGGCATAAGGAAAGAAACACAGCCGGGATTTTTGCATTGTCATGATTGTCGTATCCACATCGAACACCGACCAAAGGTTAATGTGACATCACCCCTTCACAACAATGCCCATATTTCACCCGCGTTCATACGATTAATTTTAGATTTTTCTTATCCATTTTTATTGACATCAAGCCCGGCTCATGTTATCCTTGCGCCTTGTAGGATACCAGTAGTTTGCTAGGAAAGACCAGGTTGGCTCACGGGATCATCCGTGAGCCGCTTTGTTTATCGCCGTTGAGGCGCTCCGATGCAACACCCAATGAGTACCCTCCATATTTTTTCATTTGCCATAAGGAGGCAAAAATGTCGGAACGTATCAACGGAACGGTCAAGTGGTTCAATGGGACGAAGGGCTACGGCTTTCTCGCACGCGAAGGCGGCGAGGATGTGTTTGTCCACTTCTCGGCGATCCAGGGCGAAGGCTTCAAGAACCTGCAGGAAGGCCAGAAGGTCGAGTTCACAGTCGAACAGGGCCCCAAGGGTCTGCAGGCCAGCAACGTCGTCGTCGTCAACTAATTGACTGACGGATACCAAAAATCCCCGGGAGGCAACTCCCGGGGATTTTTTGATTAGTTCTCTTGCAAAAGTCCACGCCCTCACCACTGAGACACCGAGACACGGAGTTTTTCCCTTGTTTTTTTCTCAGAGTCTCCGTGTCTTTATTATCCCCGTCAGGGGACAGTGGTTCAAAAGGTTCACTCTATGGTTTATGCAAGAGGTCTATTTAATCATCCAACTGTCTATTACCCATATCGGGTCATGAACTTTTCCATGCGGTGCAGGGCTTCCTCGATCCTGCTGTACTCCGTGGCATAGCACATGCGGGCGTACCCCTCGCCGCCGGGACCGAAGGCATTGCCCGGGACGACGGCAACGTGCTCTTCGCGCAATAATTTCTCGGCGAAGACCTCATCGTCCATGCCGGAGGCCCGGATGTTGGGGAAGGCGTAGAACGCGCCGCGCGGCTCGAAGGTCCGCAGGCCGAGGCGGTTGAGTCCCGCGACCAGCAGCCGGCGGCGGCGGTCATATTCCGCCAGCATTTCCTGCACGTGCGGCTCTCCCTGCTGGAGGGCGGCCAGCGCGGCGTCCTGGGCGGTCGTCGGCGCGGACATGATCGTATATTGATGGATGCGCACCAGTCCCTGGATGATGTCGGCGGGGCCGCAGGCGTAGCCGATGCGCCAGCCGGTCATGGCGTAATCCTTCGAGAAGCCGCCCAGCAGGATCGTGCGCTGCTTGAGGCTGTCACTCAGGGCTGGGAAACAGACATGCTCGAAGTCGTACACCAGGCGATCGTAGATTTCGTCGGACACGATCAGCAGGTTATGCTCTTCGGCGATCCTGGCGATCTCGAGCATGACCTCGCGGGTGGCCACCGCGCCGGTTGGGTTGGAGGGATAACCGATAAAGATGACCTTGGTGCGCGGCGTGATGGCCTTGCGAATATCTGCGGGGTCGACCATGAAGTTGTTTTCTTCACGCGCGACCACTTCGACGGGGACGCCGTTCGCCATGATCACTTCGGCCTGGTAGGAGACGAAGCAGGGCGTCGGGATGATCACTTCATCGCCCGGGTCGAGCAGCGCGGTGAACGTCAGATAAAGCGCCTCCGACACGCCGACGGTGGCGATGATCTCGTTGGTCGGGTCGTAGTGCACCTTATATAAGCGCATGAGGTTGTCGGAGATTGCCTGGCGCAGCTCCAGCCTGCCCCAGTTCGAAGTGTAATGTGTCTCGCCGTTTTGCAGCGAGCGAATGCCGGCTTCGAGGATCGGCTTGGGTGTTGTGAAATCAGGCTCGCCGATGCCGAGCGAGATGACGTCCTTCATGGTTGCCGCGATATCGAAAAACTTTCGGATGCCCGAAGGCTTAAGCCCCGCCACTCGTTTCGACAGACGTTGAACACTGGTCACTTCCTGCATGGAGCCTCCTAAATAGGTTGAATGTGCCATTCATCGGGAACTTCCCGATATGTCAGATCAAAAGCCTGCCCGTCGGCGGTCTTGACGCGGAATCCCTTTTCGGCGGGACCGCGCCAACGTGCGACGATCTCGGCAATCTCGTAGCGGACACCCTGCCAGGTCAGCGAAAGGGGGCGCTCCGCGTATTCGGTATCCGAGCGACACTCGACTGAGTCAGTCATATTGTACAGGCTCTCCATAAACAATTGGAGGGCAAAATGTCACTTTGCCCTCCAATGAAAATAACGAAGCTGAATGTTGGGACAATCCCTGCGTTTGACCGATAAGGGCATTCTCTTCACCACTTCACCTTGTGCAGATTCTACCCGGTGCCCATCATGTTAGAGCTGGACATCCGAGTTGTCGCCCATATTGACCTTGGTCGGGTGGCCGGCCACCTTGGCATCCCGACCGATAAACGAACCGTCCAACACTGAATCTGTTACCTCGGCGTCTTCATCCAAAATAGTGTTGCGGATGATACAGCTCTGCACTTCGCAGCCCGGCCCGATTGAAACATGCGGCCCGATGACCGAAGCCTCCACTTTTGCGGACGGGTGGATGAACACCGGCGGAATCACTTTTATGTCTGGGCGTTGCGCGGCCTCCCCGGAGTTATCGTGACCGTGATCGAGCATGTAGGTATTGGTCTCCAGGGTGGCTTCGATTGTACCGGTGTCGAGCCAGCTGTCCGCTTCTTGTATTCGAACCTTTGCATTGGACTCGATCATGAGCGTGACCGCGTCGGTCAGGAAGAACTCGCCTTTTAACGTGAGTTCGCGCCTCATTTGTTCTTCAATGGCCGCGAGTAATTTTTCAGCGCTTTTGAAATAGTAACAACCCACCACGACAAGATTGTTTTCCATGCCTTCCGGCTTTTCGATGATGCGGGTTACACAGCCTTCACTGTCCAGCTGGACCACCCCGAAGCGGCGCGGATCCGGCATGGGCATGACCCAGGCAACCACATCCGCTTCCTCGCCTGCCAGAAATGAGAAATCAGTTTCCAATAACGTATCCGAAAAACAGACGATCATCGGCCCCTGGAAGAATTCACGCGCCAGCCAGAGTGCGTGAGATTGTCCCTTCATCTCGTGCTGCACAATGAAGTGCGCCTTCATTTCAGGATAATTCTCCTGAATGAATGGGGGAACCTGTAATTCGCCAAGATAGGGCCCGACGATGAAAATAAATTCCACCTGCTCCGGTTCGGGTACGGTCTTGAACATGTCCAGAATGTGTTCAAGGGAGGTCTTTCCCGCCACACTCACGAGCGGCTTGGGCTTGCTCCAGGTATGCGGACGCATACGCGTCCCCCAGCCAGCCATGGGGATAAGGATTTTAAGGGTTTCGTTCATGATGTAATTTTACCTCCTGATTACAGGGGCGAGGCACACCCTCGCCCTTATGAATGATCCAGAACCGGGTGGGGCTTGTAGGGTTCTTCCAGCCGCTTTTTTTCGTCTTCCGAGAGCTGCAGGTCGAGGGCAGCAATGGCCTGATCGAGATGGTCCAGCCGGGTGGCGCCGATGATGGGCGAGCTAACATATGGCTTGCTCAGAACCCAGGCCAGCGCAATCTGCGACCCCGTAACGCCGCGCTCGTTCGCAAGCTCCGTCACACGATCCGCCACGGCAAAATCCTCGTCGCGGAAGTACAAACTGGTCCCGAACGCATCGTTGTTTGCCCGGACGGTCTCGCCGCCCCCGCCGCGTTTGCGGTTCCCGGCGAAGAAGCCGCGCGCCATCGGACTCCAGGGGATGAGACCGATACCCTGGTCGATGCAGAGGGGAATCATTTCGCGCTCCTCCTCGCGGTAGACCAGGTTGTAGTGATTCTGCATCGAGACGAATTTTGTCCAGCCGTGCTTCTCCGAGGTGTGCAGCGCTTTGGCGAATTGCCAGGCGAACATGGACGAGGCGCCGATGTAGCGCGCCTTGCCGGCCCGCACCACGTCGTTCAGCGCCTCCAGCGTCTCTTCGATGGGTGTCGCGTAGTCCCAGCGATGGATCTGGTAGAGGTCGACGTAATCCATTCCCAGGCGCCGGAGGGATTTGTCGATCGAATCGAGGATGTGTTTGCGCGCGAGTCCGCGGTCGTTGACGTCAGCGCTCATCTGTCCGTGGACCTTGGTGGCGACGATGACGTTTTCCCGCTTTGCGCCGAAGTCCCTGAGCAGTTGGCCGGTGATGCGTTCGCTCTCCCCCGTGGAGTAAACATCGGCTGTATCGAAGAAGTTAATGCCTGCCTCAAGAGCGCGTTTGATAAAAGGTTTGGCGTCATTCTCCGTGAGCACCCAGGTGCGCCACTCTTTGGACCCATAACTCATCATGCCCAGGCATAGACGTGAGACTTTCATGCCGGTCTTCCCGAGATTTACATACTCCATGCTGCCTCCTCTTATGCTCTCTTCGCCGTCCTCGGCGGCTAGAGCAATTCCTAGAGTTTTGCTTCCATTTCGCCAATGACCCCTTCCATCAGGTCAACAGCCTCTCGAAGTGTTTGCGCATCGAAGGAAAACTTTGCACCGGCCGCAGCAAACAATTGCGGCAGAGGGACTGTTGCACCCAGGGAGAGCGCTTTGCGATAATCAGCCACAGCCTTCTTTTGGTCCCTGAGGGAATTTGCCCAGACCTGAACCGCGCCCAGCTGGGCAAGTCCATACTCAATATAATAGAAGGGACTGCCGAAGATATGTCCCTGGCGATGCCAGTAGGTCTGCCTGGCATCGTCCAGACCGGAATAGTCAATACCCGGCATAAACCGGTCCCACAACTCGGCCCATCTTTCCTCGCACTTTGAAGCATCCGAACCTTCTGAAGGATTTTCATAGATCCAATGCTGGAAGGCATCCACCAGCGCCATGTAGGGCCAGAATGTGATGATGATCTCCAGCAGCTCTATCATGGCCCGGGCCGCTTCACTTTCCGTGTAGAAGCCGCCGCAGGCCTTTGTCTTATAAGGAGAGGCGATCAGCTCCATGCTCATGGAGGCCACCTCCGCAAACTCGGCCGGCAAATAGATTTCACCACGCTGGTAAAAGTGGACATGGGCGCGCTCGAACTCATGGAAGGCGTGTCCGCCCTCGTGCAGGATGGTTTGCACATCCCAGGTGGTGTTCGTGTTATTCATAAAAACGAATGGGCGGTGGGCGACGTGCAGTCCCAGGCTATAGGCGCCGGGTGCCTTGTTTTTACGGCTTTCAAGGTCCAGCAGGCCTTCGTCCATCATGATCTGGAAATACTCACCGAACTTCGGGTCGACCTGCTCGAAGATTGCGCGCGATCTGGATTTAAATTCATCAATGGATTGATAGGGCTGGATGGGAGCAGATGCCAGAGGGTCAACATTCAAGTCCCACGGTCGCAGCGTATCGACTCCCAGCCGCTGCCTGCGCCTCGCATAGACGCGTTGCGCGGCCGGGACAACCACCTGCTCGATCGCGGCGTGGAAGGATTTGCAATCCTCCGGGGAATAGTCGAAGCGGAACTTCTGCTTCCAGGTGTAGGCCCGGTAATCAGGCATTCCTGCATTCCCGGCAATTTTCAGACGAACCGGCATAAAGCGTTCCCACAGATCATTGATGCTTTTTCGCTCTTTCAGAAGCTGGGCTTGCGCTGCCTCCCAGGCCCGCCGCCGGATGGAACGATCGGCGTCATAGAAGAGCGGGAACATCTGTGTGAGAGTCCGTTCTTCCCCCTCCCACGTGACGGTAATCGAGCCGATGATCTTGTTGTATTCCGTCACAAGCTTTTGTTCTTCCGCAAGCAGCGGCAGGTTTGCTTCCGTAAAAATCTCGGCTTCCGCCTGCATCATGCGCAGGGCCGTCTCAAAATGCTTTGGAGAAAGTCCGCTGGCCAGCAATCTTGTTTTGAGTCTCTGCTCGGCCGTCTTCGCCGCAGGCTGGATCTCTTCGATATAGCGGTTGTATTGTCCCTCGGCCTGTTGATCGGCCGTATCGACCGTCGTCGCGATGTTGAGCCGCCAGTAATGTTCATCGACGGTTGCCGCGAGCCTGGACCAATCGTCGAGCCAGGACTCGATATTCTTCTCACTTAACTCGCGCGCTTCAAGCTCCTGATAATACGGTTCATAATCAGTCCACTTGAGCGCCAGAATCGATTGTGCAGCCTTGGGCAGCGAGTCGAAATTCATAAAGTCCTCCTGAATGAAAGAAGAGGCCGAAGAGAAGTCTCTTCGGCCTTATTTTACAACCGTTAAGTTCGCTAAGGAGGCGGAAAGCCTCTTGATCCCTACGCTTTCAAAGACAACATCCACGATCTCGTCATCGTCCTGAATGCGGCTGTCGAGGACGATGCCCTCGCCCCAGACCTGGTGGCGGACGTGCGTCCCGGCCCGGTATTTCACTTCCATTACCGAGGCCGACTGCGGCCGGGTGTGCACCGACCAGAGCGTCTCCGGCGCGCGCCCGTGGATGGAACGGCCTGTCCGCGATCTCCCGATCAGCAGATCTGCGGGAACGTCATCCAGGAAGCGCGAGGGATAGGTCTCTTCGGCCGCGCCGCGCCCGCCGCGCTGGATGGCGCGGATGAGATATAGCTTGTCCTTGGCGCGCGTGATGCCCACGTAAAAGAGACGGCGCTCCTCCTCCATGCCCTCGGGTTCATCGAAGGAACGGCTGTGCGGCAGGATGCCGTCATCGAGACCCACGATGAAGACCGCCCCGAACTCGAGTCCCTTGGCGGCATGCAGAGTGAGGAGCGTCGGGACATTCCCTTCGACGATCGTATCCTGATCGGAAACCAGGGCAACGTTTTCGAGGAATTCATCCAGGCTGCGCGTGGAATATTCAACCGCGATGCGTCTCAACTCCTGCACGTTTTCCCAGCGATCCGTACCTTCTTCCGATTCGTCGTCAATATATTGTTTGTAATTGAGGTCAGTAATTACGCGATCGAACAATTCGGAAGTGGTCAGAGAGGCCGCCGCGGCGCGCCAGGTGGCCAACATGCCTCCGAAGTCTGCCAGCGAGATGGCGGCCCGTCCGGCAAAGGAGGACCAAAATTGCGAATCGGCGCCGCGGGCCAGGTCGATCAACACGAAGCCAGGCTGCATGTTATTCTGCCGCGCAACGAGATGTAACGTAGTTAACGTTTTATCGCCGATGCCGCGCGGCGGGACGTTGATGACCCGGTCCAGGCTGGCTTCGTCGGCGGGGTTGTGGATCAGCCGCAGCAATGCAATGACGTCCTTGACTTCGCGGCGTCCGTAGAAGCGCTGCGCGCCCACGAGGCGGTAGGGGAGCCGCGCCTGCAGGAACGCTTCCTCGACGAGGCGGGACTGCGCGTTGGTGCGATACATCACCGCGCAATCGCCCAGCTTCGTATCGCCGCGCTAGATCAAGCGCTGGATCGTGCTGACCACGAACGCCGCCTCATCGGCCTCGTCATACGCC
>JBAVVF010000685.1:0-3603 GCA_049697155.1 Anaerolineales bacterium | reverse complement strand
CGCTCAGGCCCCAGATCGGGACATTCTCCCGTTCATATTCCCGTACATAACGGCAGTAATATTTTGCCCAGGCTTCCCGGCATTCCGGCTTGAGCTTGCCGCCGCGCGTCATCTTTCCGTTGGTCTTCATCCAGGCGGGCGGGCTCCAGGGCGAGGCCAGCAGCTTGAGCGGTCCTCCGGCGGCCTGGAACGCGGCATGGATCATCGGCAGGAGGGCCTGGCGGTCGCGCTCGACCGAGAAGTGCTGCAGCTCATAGTCACCTGCCACTTCGGCGTAGGCATAATTCCCGGCCGAGAAATCGCAGCTGCCGATGTGTGTACGGCAAAGGGTATAACCATTCCCGGTGTTGGGATCGAAGTATGCCCGCAACACTTCAGCCTGCTTCTCGGCCGGCAATTTATAAAGAGTGACCGCCGCCGCTTCGGTCAACGCACCGCCAAAGCCTTCGATGGTCTGGAAAACCCGCGACGCATCGATGCTGACGGAGTGAGCCGCCTCGACAGGCTCGGGCAGCAGGGTTAGATCCTCTTTCGGGGTCAGTCGATCGCCTGTATCTTCGGCGGTTTGCACTACTCGGACTTTTTTCATGGATGAATGTCTTTGAAAGATGAACTCAACAGGCTGCGATTACTTTTCGACACCCGTGAAAACGATTCCCTGCATGAAGATGCGCTGGGCGAAGAAGAAGATGACAACCGGCAGGACGAGCGTGATCAGCGCGCCGGTCTGGATCAGGTTGGGGAGTCTGCCATACAGGGCGTTGAACTTCTGCAAACCCACCGACAGCGGCCAGAGCTCCGGGCTGGAGGCCAGGTAGACCAGAGGCGTGAAGAAGTCATTCCATGCAAAGAAGAAATGGAACAGCGATACGGCCGTAATGGCCGGAACGGATTGGGGGATGATCACCTGGAATAGAACCTGGAATGGGTTGGCGCCATCGATCATGGCCGCCTCGTCCAGCTCGCGCGGGATCTGCATGAAGTACTGGCGCAGCAGGAACACGTTATAGCCGTTCGCAAAAAAGTGCGGGACGATCAGCGGCAGCAGTGTGTTCGTCCAGCCGATCTTGGCAAACACCAGATAGGTTGGGATGAGGGTGGCCTGCACCGGCAGGATGATCGTGGCGATCAGGATCATGAACAGAACGTTCTTGCCGCGGAAGTTGAAGCGGGCAAACCCGTAGGCCACCAGGATGGCCGAAAGGACCGCGCCCAGCGTCCCGAACCCGGCGATGAGCATCGAGTTTCTGAACAGCAGCGGAAAATCCAGAGCCTCCCAGGCTTCCATAAAGTTCTGCCACTGCGCGTCTGCCACGTAGACCGGATCAAGTTTCCGCCAGTTCCCCTGCCAGATGACCGGTTCCGCCTCGAGGTTTTGAGGATCGAGGAACGTTGTCTGTGTGGTGGTTTTCTTGAGAACGGCCATTTCACGGATGCCAGCCTCCGTGGGCACCAGGAGCAGATCCAGTTCCTTACCCTGATACTCAATCGTTTTGTGGGAAAACGGCCAGTACCAGGGAGAGCCGGAATCACTCATTTGTTTTGTACTTTTGATGGCGGTCGTGAACATATATCCGAGGGGAGCCAGAAACGTCACCAGCACAAAGGCCGCAATGCTGGTTACCAGGACCCTGTTCATCAGGTCGCGCTGACGGGAAGTGAAGATCGGAGCAGATGTGGATGGCATGATTAACCCTTCCCTTCTCCGCCGTAGTAGACCCACATGTTGGCGCTCTTGAACAACAGGAGGGTTAGCACCAGCACGATCAGGAACAGGACCCAGGCCAGGGCCGAGCCATATCCCATCAGGTTGTAGGTAAAGGCATTCTTGTACAAATTAAGGTTGTAAAACAGAGTGGAATCGACCGGTCCGCCCGTACCATTCTTGAGCACATACGCCAGATCGAAGTACTTGAAAGCTCCGATCAGCGCCAGGGTCATGTTGTAGAAGATGACCGGGGAGATCATCGGCAGCGTGATCTTCACAAACTTCTGCCAGCCGCTGGCCCCATCGATGGTGGCGGCCTCGTACAGTTCGGTCGGGACGCCCTGCATGCCGGCCAGCAGGGTGAGCATCAGATTGCCCAGACCCCATAAGCCGATCAACACCAGGGCAGGGTAAATCCAGTTGGGATCATTGAGCCAGTCCGGACCATTTATGCCAATGGTTTCCAGCATCACGTTGATCCAGCCGGTCTGTGTGTTCATCACGCCTGCCCAGACCAGGGCCCCGGCCACCACGGGAATCATGGCCGGCATGTAGAACATGGTGCGAAAGAAGTTCTTGCCGGCCAGACTTTTCGAGTTCACCAGGACTGCCAGCCCCAATCCCACAATGAAGCCGACCGGGATCGAAAGGGCCGCGTATTTGATCGTGACCACCAGGGATTTCAGCACCTTCGCATCGGTCAGCATCGTCTCGTAGTTCCCAAGTCCCAGGAATTTGGTTTGATCGGGTGTGACCGGGCTGTAGTTGGTCAGCGAAAAATAAAACGTGCCGACGATCGGGATGAGCGTAAATACCAGGAACCCGATGATCCAGGGGGAAAGGAACAAATACCCCCAGCGTTCCTGGCTGCGCGACATGGATGACCGCGCTCCCGATTTTGTTTGTGCAAGTGTCTGTGTCCGTGAAAGTGCCATCGTTTTCTCCTCGGAAATTTCTACAGGCGGCTGGAGGCTGGCAAAACAATGAAATAATCGAATAATACCAAAAGCTTGAGCGGTGGCGCCCCGCTCTGCACGTCGTCGTGCGACGTCTTCGGCTCGCGCGCCACCACTCAAGTTACTTGCTGTTAGAGTCTGCTACTCTTGTTCCTTGAACACTGCATCGAGATTCGTGATCAACTTGTCGATCTCTGCATCCAGATCAAGATCAGGTGTGGTCTGATACAGGCTTCCGAAGGCGGTGTAGGTATCGCTGGCCTTGAGGAAGTTCGGCATACCGGATTCGTGATTGGGGTTATCCGGATAGTTGATGCCGTCGATGAAGACCTGCAGGTCCGCATCCGGGAAGTTCGCCTGCATCTTCTCCAGGGCGCTATCTTGCAGGCTGGCGCGGGCGGGGAAGGCGCCGTAGACTTGCAGGAGCTGCGGGGCCATGTCGCCCAACAGGATGGTCAGGACTTCGAAGGCTGCATCCGGGTTCTTCGTACCCTTGAGGATCGCGAAGGTATCGGCATGCATCTTGGCGGTTGTGTTACCATCGTATGACGGAATGGCCGCGAGATCCCAGTTAACTTCGCCGGCACAGCAGGTGTACCAGGTATGGATGGGGTTCATCGCCACATGTCCGGAGCTGAAGGTGTTGCCCTGGGCCAGGAAGTCACTGTTGACGTAGTTATCGTTCGGGATGAAGTAATCCTTCCACATGCCGTCATAGTACCAGTGCGCAGCTTCGCGCCAGACATCGGGCATGACCGCGCTGCCATCGTCGCCGACAAAGCTGCCGGCTTCGAAGAAGGTCCATCTGCCGCGCGCATCGGTCCACATGGCATCATAGCCGAACTGGACGATCTTCTCGGGGTCGAAGTCGGCGCTGCCGGGGGCATTGCCGTTCTCATCGAAGGTCAGCTGCATGGCAATCTCGCGCAGTTTGGCGAA
>JBAVVF010000684.1:0-3914 GCA_049697155.1 Anaerolineales bacterium | reverse complement strand
TCAAAGGCGAGGATAACGTCACGTATTACAAGCACATCAGCGCGGCGCTCGACCACAAACCGCACATTACCATGGACGATGGGGCCGACCTTGTTTCGACCATCCACAAGGATCGTCGTGAGCTGTTGACCGATATCGTGGGCGGCACCGAAGAGACCACGACCGGTGTCATCCGCCTGCGCGCCATGGCTGCGGACAAAATGTTGAACTTCCCCGTGATCGCGGTCAACGACGCGCTGACCAAGCACCTTTTCGATAATCGCTATGGCACGGGTCAGTCCACGATCGACGGCATCATCCGCGCCACCAATGTCCTGCTGGCCGGAAAACGTTTCGTGGTGGCCGGCTACGGCTGGTGCGGACGCGGTCTGGCCTCCCGGGCACGCGGCATGGGCTCGCTGGTCATCGTCACGGAAATTGACCCGCTCAAGGCGCTGGAAGCCGTGATGGATGGCTTCGAAGTCATGCCGATGGAGCAGGCTGCCAGGATCGGCGACATCTTCTGCACGGTCACCGGCGACATCAATGTGCTCGATGAGAAGCACTTCAAGATCATGAAAGATGGCGCCATCGTTGCCAACTCCGGCCATTTCAACGTGGAGATCAACATCCCGGCGCTGGCAAAGATGTCGAAGGGCGATCCGAAACTCGTCCGTCAGTTCGTCGAGCAATACGAGACGAAGGATGGCCGCAAGATCAATATCCTCGGCGAGGGACGCCTGATCAACCTGGCCTCCGCCGAAGGTCATCCGGCTTCCGTGATGGACATGTCCTTTGCCAACCAGGCGCTGGCTGCCGAGTACATGGTCAAGAACGCCGCGACCCTGGAGAAGCGCGTCTATTCCGTACCCGCAGAGATCGACGCGGAGATCGCCCGCCTCAAGCTCCAGGCGATGAAGATCGATATCGACGTGCTGACCGATGAGCAGTTGAAGTACCTGAATTCGTGGCAGGAAGGCACGTAGTCAGTGGCCGGTATTCAGTAAGCAGTGGTCAGTAAGCAGTGGTCAGTAAGCAGTAGTCAGTAAACAGTGAGTCAGTAAAGCCTCGCGGATAAGTGTCCGCGAGGCTTTTTTCTTCGGTCTGGTCTTTTTTACGGCACGAAATATGTGACAATCAGTTGCGGCTGATTGGCAGAAATCGCTTCACCGGAGAAGAACTTTATGTAGTCGGCGTTCAGGTCATCGTTGTCGTCCAGGTTGAAGCGCAGGCGGAATTGGGTCACACCACCTTTATTGACCAATGCGAGATTGGCACTGCTCAGATTGGCTGTGTACCAGGTATAGGTCTGGGAGGTGAACGTTTCGGGGGTGCTGCTCGAGGCCGCGGCGGCGAAGTCGCTCAGGCTCACGTTGAGGTCGTTGCTGAACAGACCGTTGCGGATGTCCAGGAGCAGAGTCCCATGGGTGGTGAAGGGATCGGTGCCCACGACTCCCTGGCGCTTGATATTCACCTGGACTGTGGTGATGATGGCATTGTCCGGCAGTGTGGCGGTGTTGAACGAGATGATCGAACGGTATTGCTTGTCTTTCAGGTCATCTCCCACATTGAAGGTGGTGGCGGTTCTATTGAGCGTGCCCCCCACGTTGCTGAATTCTGAAGACTCGAGGATCCATCCATCGTGCAGGGCCTTTGATTGAAAGATCATGCTCGTCGTCGGTGGGGGAGTCCCGCCGTAGCGTGCCAGGACCGCATCCCCATCTTTTGCCCCGGCTGCCAGGACTTTCCCGTCGGGCTGGAGGGCCATGCCCAGGGCGGAATCGGAACCGCCAAGATCGCTGAGCACCTTTCCGGCGTCGCCAAAGCTGGTATCGAGTGACCCGTCGCTGTTGTAGCGCACCAGCAGCAGGTTGGAGGAACCTTCGCCAGAGCTTGTTCCCGCCACAATGATTTTGCCATCCCTTTGGATCGCCAGATCGTTTCCGGCTTCATTTTGACCGAGATCGGTGATGACAATGCCGCTTCCAGCGAGTGTGGTATCCAGGGTGCCGCTGCTGGTGTAGCGCGCCAGGATCAGGCTGTTACTAAGATCACTGTTGTATATCGTTCCAGCAATGACGATTTTACCGTCAGTCTGGATGGCAAGCGCGCCACGACCGTGCTGAAAACCGTCAAGCGGGGTAACAACCGTTCCATGGCCATTCGTGCCAAAGGTGGTATCCAACCAGGGATCGGGTCCGGTCGTAAGCCGGCCAAGGGTGATGTTAGCCTCCCCCTCTTCCGATATCATATCTCCTGTCATTATGATCTTGCCATCCGATTGAAGAGCAACCGCCCTGAGGTAGTGCTGCAAGCTGCCCGGGAAATCCACGCCATCGAAGATTTTTATGCGAAAATCTTCATCCAGTGTCCCATTTTCATTAAAACGGGCAATCAAAGAAGGGTAGTGATGACCTCCTGTTTCCTCAGTGCCGACTACCACAATTTTTCCATCGGACTGAGTGGCAAGATCGCCGAACAAGATGTTGAAATCATTATCGAATCCGGCCGTTGCGACTCCATTTGTGCCAAAGGTGCTGTCCAATGTACCATTGCTGGTATATCGGGCAATGGCACAGTCGCCCTGCACTGACCCCCCTACGATCAGTTTACCATCCGTTTGAAGAGCGATACTGAACCCTCGAATGTCAACGGACATGGTTCCACCTGTACCGAAGGTGGTATCCAATGTGCCGTTGGAGTTGTAACGCACGAGAATTGACGTTGTGTAATACGGATTGTTTTCGTCCAGGTTGGCAGAACCTAACAGGATAATTTTGCCGTCCGGCTGCAGGACGATATTGATCCCGGTGTCGGAAGGGCCGCCCAGGTCTGTGACGACCACCCCGCTCGTGCCGAACGTGGGATCAAGTGTCCCGCCAGCGGCCAAGGCGCTGGTACTGGCGATCAATGCTGCAAGCAGGATCAACACAAAGAATGCACGCTGCAGGGTGCTCAGGAGGAAATTATTTGCCTTCATACCGTTACTCCCTTCAAATACAGATCGGATGCGTCATAAATAGTGTATGCTCTTGGAGGTTGCCATGTGCGTTGCATTTCCCTTGCTGTTCTGATTCACAATCCTGAAGTGATAAGCTTACACGAAACTATCCTGAATCTAAAATTCCTCGCGGAACTGTATCCACGAGGAATTTTGGACTCTCAGGTTTGGTTTTGATCGTTAATGTATGTGCTCGTGTGTGACATACCTTTCAGGATTCTGGTCAAAAGATTCCTTGCAGCCAAGCGAGCAGAAATAATAGGTTTGGCCCTGGTATTCTGATCTGGCTTGAGCGGTATCGTATGTTACATCCATGCCACAAACCGGGTCTTTCACTGTTTCGTGCATAGGTCTCTCCTTTCACGCAGTATAACGTTCCGGACTGCAACTTGTTATCCTGCCTGGGAATACTACGCGAAGAGAAAGAGATCCTGGGGGGCTTCTAAAACACCTTGTGTTTCTGCAGAGTCTCCATGCAGACCGTTTTTTTCTTGCCTTTCAAATGATCCAGGCGCGGCGGCTCAAAGATAAGCTGTTTGATCTTTCGCAGTGGATAGACCACGCATTCATAATCAGGTTTCAGGTCCTCGTATGCCACCAGGCAGACCCAGGCCTCGGGCATGTCGAGGATGGGGTCGTGACGCTCAGGCGAGTCCTGAAATGTCCAGGAGAGCCCATAGCGGTTAGCGGCGGACCGCCGCTGGGTCTTGACCGCCACTTCCAGCATGTTGATCCTCAGGTCCGCCGCCCAGGATTTTTGCCTGCCCCCAAAGATCGTGTAGTCGGGACCCTCGACCGAACAACCCCGCGCTTCGAAGACGAAACGCACTGCTTCCTCGCCCAGCTTGCTGACAAAGTGATCGTCATGGATCTTTTGCTTGCGCGTCTGATTGCTGTCGCGATAGTCCACGGTCTCCGTCACAGCCTCGGCGAA
>JBAVVF010000683.1:0-9114 GCA_049697155.1 Anaerolineales bacterium | reverse complement strand
GATATGAAGATGTTCGTAAGCTGCCAGTGGGTGCTTCCCATTGGAGTTTACGGTCCGTTTTGGCGCAGAGCTGCGAGCTTTCCTGACCACCCCTGCTTTAGTAGTATCGGGGTCCGCCTTCGGTTTGCGCGGTATTTTTACACTCATGCAGAGATACCTTTTTCAAGTCATGTGATAAAACGAGCCGGGACTTTCCCCGCTTGCTTTATCGTTCGCTTCAGCCATTATTATAATATTTCCAAATGGATTTGTACTGCTGCATGCGAAACAAGCGCGCCGGAATCGGCGACTGCGGCGGATCCACTCGGAAAACAAGGTTGAAAAGGGACTGCTGAGGAACTGGATGCTTTGAAGTCCAAACTATTTCCCTCCCCACGAGCAGTTTGAACTGTCCTGTCGCAGTATTATACAACATTCGAATCAAACTCAAAGAAATCTGTAACTTTTTCATCATAATGGATTAATCCGGCAAAATTTGGGCTCAGATTACGCTTTGTCCGGTACAATATCCCTCCTATGAATACCTGGCGACTCATCGTTACGCCCCCTGGGCGCCCCGCGCCCGGCGCGTGGAACATGGCTGTCGACGAAGCAATTTTGGAGCACATTGGACGCGGCGCTTCGCTCCCCACCCTCAGGCTGTACGCGTGGGCCCCGGCCTGTCTCTCGCTGGGGCATGCACAGCCCCTGGCCGACATGGACCGCGTCCGCCTGCGGGAGCGCGGCTGGGAAGTCGTCCGCCGTCTGACAGGGGGGCGTGCCATCCTGCATACCGATGAACTGACCTACTCCGTTACCGGCCGCGCAGACGAACCAGTGCTGGCGGGCAGCGTGCTGGAAAGTTACAACCGCCTGGCACAGGCGTTATTGCTTGCCGTACGAAACCTGGACCTGCCAGTTGAAATGAAGGAACCGGCCGGCCGCTCTGGAGGCGGGACCCACGCCAACCCGGTCTGCTTCGAAGTGCCGTCCTCCTATGAGATCACGGTGGGCGGGAAGAAATTGATTGGCTCGGCCCAGGCCCGCAAAAAGGAAGGCGTGCTCCAGCATGGGTCCCTGCCTCTCACCGGCGACCTGACCCGCATCTGCCAGGCGCTGGTCTTCGAAAGCGAGTCCGCCCGCGCCAGGGCCGCGCAAAGACTTCTGGCGCGGGCCACGACCGTCGAATCCGCTTTGGGAGGCGCGCTCAGCTGGGAAACTGCCGCCCAGGCCTTCGTTCAGGCGTTCGAAACGCAGCTTGGGTTATGTTTTGAGAAGGGGGAACTATCTGAATCTGAATCCGATCGGGCAGAGGAACTGGTCAGGGAGAAATACGATCATCCAGCCTGGACGGAACGCGTGTAAGGCGGGATGTCATCCCGCCCTACATCATCCCGGATCCTGCACAAAGATGGTATTGGGATAACCGAGCGCGGCAAAGAATTTGAAGAGATAGGCTTCCGCATTGACCTGGGCCTGTTCGAGGATGCCATCCTCGAGCGCACCTTTGCGAATCTCTTCCTCCGCCTGCTGGCGGACCAGCGTCTCGAGATCAACGGCTGGCTTGGCAAGAAGGCCGGTTTCACGGTTATAGACACGCGATTTTTCATTGTCGAGGGCAACAATAAAGAGTTCGGCCGGCGGCAGCTTCACGGTGAGCACGCCATTTTCGAAACGCATATCTTCGGGATTCAGCTTTTGCATATCGATGCCGGCGATCACAGTACCGTGAGCAATGAACAGCATTTTGTCACCAAACAGGAAGCCGAACGTTCCCTGGCTGGTTTCACCCTGGATCACTTTTTCAACGCTGTACTGGATCGTCTCCAGACGCGCCAGGGCGCGCACTTCGTTGATGTATGTCACCGGGTCCGGAATAATGGTGGGGGTCGGGTGCAGCAGGTTTGACATCTGGGACTGCAGGGTCTGGTTGGCTGCATTCACCTGATTGAAGGGCGCGTTGATTGCCTGCTGTGTCTGGAGCACAGTCTGCCAGATGAAATATCCCCCGGCAATCAGTACGGCGATGATCAGGAGCGAAAGCAGATTATTGTTTTTCATACAAGCATTATAATCTCAATAAAACACACGTGAACCGTATTTACTTCCTGTTAACAATTTTCATATCATTTGCCGCATTAATCCTTGCGTCATGTAATTTGCCGCAGGTCAGCCTGGCTCAAGCCACGCCAACCGCGACTGCCTCTCCCCTGGCTGTCACACCCACCGATACGGCTCCGCCGGCTTTTCCCACGGCGGAGCTGGGTCTGGCTGAAAACCCCTTGATCCTGGCCCTGCCTCCTGCGGCCGGCTCGACGGAGCAGATCGATGCGGCCAAGCGGATTGCATCCCTATTTACTGAACGAACCGGTTACACCGTTGTTACGGTGATACCGGATTCGTACACGGCGCTTGTGGATGCCCTGGCGCGCGGCAACGCTCACATCGTCCTGCTCGATCCTTATGCTTACGCCCTGGCCTATCAAAGAGGGCTGGTGCAGGCGGCCTACGCCGTCCTTGTAGACGGCGAAGGCACATACGGTGCCCAGTTCGTGGCCACGCGCAAGGGCGGTTTTGTATCGTACTTCGATGAGGGAACCGGTGAGAACACCGACGAGGCCCCCGTGGCGCTGGCACAGTTTGCGGATAAAAAGCCCTGCTGGAGCGATGAAACCTCGCCCTCGGGTTATGTGATCCCTCTGGGCTTTCTCAACGAGAATCAGATCGTGACCAGGCCGCCGGCCTTCGTGGAGGGGCATCCAACCGTCGTGCGTTCGTTATATGCCAGCGGCATCTGCGACTTCGGCGCGACCTACGTGGATGCGCGCAAGTTTCCTTCGCTCGAAGATGAATTCCCGGACCTGATCGAACAGGTCATTGTGGTCTGGCAGATCCCACCGATCATTCCGTATGAGGTCCTGGCCTTCTCCACGGACATGCCGGAAGGCATGCGGGCCCTCTTTGCGGGTCTGATCCCCGCCATGCTGCAGACTGAGGAGGGCAAGGCCGCCTTCCAGATTGCCTATGACATCGAGGAGTTGCAGCCGGTAAATGATGGCTATTACGAGGAGTTTCGAATCTATATCGACGAGTCCGGGGTCGATCTGACGACTCTTGTGAAATAAATAAGCACCGGGCTTTTTTCTAATCAAAAGTCACTTGTCTAATTTCTCAATACATTGTATTATCCATGTCGTTAGGGAAGTTTTCCCAAATCCAAATCTTTCAAGAGGAGAAGATCATGAAGAAATCACTGCATCTGTCCTTTGCTGTGATGGCGATCCTCGTGCTGGTCATTTCGGCCTGCGCGCCCGCCACCGAAGCACCCACCGAGCCGCCTGTAGTAACTGAGGCTCCGACAGAAGCACCCACCCCAGTTCCAACCGAACCACCAGTAACCATTGGTTCACCGGAACATCCGATCAAAGTATTGTTCGTCCCCTCCGTGGACGCCAATATGATCGTCAGCGGCGGTGAAGTCATGGCTGAAGCACTCAATGAAGCCACGGGCCTAACCTTCGAAGTCAGCGTGCCGACTTCCTATGCAGCCACCATCGAAGAGATGTGCGCGTCCCCGACAGACACCATGGCGTTCATCCCTGCCTTCGGATACGTACTTGCCAACGATCTGTGTGGTGTCGATGTAGCCTTCAAAGCCGTTCGCCGCGGCTGGAGCGTCTACTGGACCATGATCATCGTGGCTCGTGACAGCGACATCCAGTCCCTCGAGGATCTGGAAGGCAAGAAGTGGGCTTATCCGGATGCCGGTTCAACCTCCGGTTACCTGGTCCCGGCTGTGATGCTCAAAGACGCCGGCATTACCGCGGGTGAGACCCTCGAAGCCGGCGGCCACCCCGAATCGGTCCGCGCCGTCTATAACGGCGAAGCCGACTTCGCGACCGCTTTCTACAGCCCCTACGCCGCGCCTGAGGGCGGGACGAAGTGGGATATCGGCATGGACCCTGAAGTTCCGGTCGATGTCGAGAGCTGCGCCCTGAATGAAGACGGCAGCCAGCTGCTTTGCGAAGGCTACCGCGTCCTGGATGCCCGCGCCAACATCCGTGAAGAGTTCCCCGATGTCGTCCAGAAGGTTCGCATTTTGACCCTCTCGCCGGAAATCCCGAACGACACGCTGTCCTTCTCGCCTGATTTCCCGGCTGACCTGCGCGCTCAGATCGAAGAGGCACTTGCCGCCTTCGCCGAGACCGAAGCCTGGGGCCAGTCGATCGGCGCCGAAGACTTCTACGGCTGGTCGGGTATCGATCCTGCCGTCGATGCGGATTACGATTTCGTCCGCAAGCTGGTTGCCGAATCCGGAACGACCATCGAGTCGCTCAAGTAAGTCGAATTTGCAAGTCATAAATTTCGGGCAGAGACCAAAATCTCTGCCCGAAATTGTCCTTATTCAAATTCATTTTCTTTTTTATAATTGAGGGGCCAGAGCACACAACGGCAATGCGCCAATATTACATGGACGACGAGAATAAACTATGCTCCAAGTAAAAAACCTGACAAAAATCTATGAGGGCAACGTAAAGGCACTGGACAACGTGTCCTTCGAGATCCCCACAGGGCAGTTTCTGGCTGTCATCGGACTGAGCGGCTCTGGCAAGTCGACTCTGCTGCGCTGTATCAACCGCCTGATCGACCCCACGGAGGGGCAGATCCTCTGGGATGGTGAGGATATCACTGCCGCGACACCCGAGGAAATGCGACGCATCCGCCGGCGGATTGGCATGGTGTTCCAGCATTTCAACCTGGTGCACCGCTCCAAGGTGATCACCAATGTGCTGGCCGGCCGGCTGGGCTACGTGAACCCGGCCTGGAGCCTGTTCAATCGTTTTCCCAGGGAGGATATGGAGAAAGCCATCAAGCAGCTCGAGCGCGTGGGAATCGCCGACAAGGCCGACAGCCGCGCGGACGAGCTGAGCGGCGGGCAGCAGCAGCGCGTGGGAATTGCACGCGCCCTCATGCAGGACCCGAAGATGATCCTGGCCGATGAGCCGGTCGCCAGCCTAGACCCGGTCCTGGCCCACAGCATCATGAAACATCTCGAAGAGATCAACAAGAACGATGGTGTGACCGTGCTGTGCAGCCTGCACTTCCTGGACCTGGTCCATCGTTATGCAGACCGGGTGGTCGCGCTCAATGAAGGCAAGCTGGTCTTTGAAGGTTTGCCGAAGGAGATCGATGACCAGAAGTTCAAAGATATTTATGGCCGCGATGCCGAGCGGGTGGGTTAAGCCATGAAAAACAAAAAAGCATCTCCCTGGAAATCCATTCAAACCGGTCTGGCGGTCCTGCTGGTATTGATCGTCTTCGCCTATGGCTTTGAGATCACCCAAATCGATCTCGAGGAATTACGCAGTGAACAGCGCCAGACCAGTCTCCAGCGCGTGACCCGCGCCCTGGTCCGACCCGACATTGTCGAGTTCGAGCAGGAGGAGGAAAGAGCCAACGGACAGGTTTATGTTCCGTGCCCGGCCGGCGGCGCCCCCGAAATCCCCATCCCGGAATCATCCGGGCCCTATATTGTGGTCTCTCCGACCTGTGCCAGACCAAGTGAAACCGTAACTGTGGAAGGCTTTAACTTTTCCCCCAATTCAACCGGACCGGTGCGTTTTGTGCCCGGGAATGACCCCACAAACGTAGTTGAGCTTGGCAACGACACTACCACCGCCGACGGAGACGGACACTTTGTCGCTCAGGTCAGGCTTCCCAAGCGCGAGAGTGAAGAGGTGCAGTACATCCGTGCCACGATGCGGCACAATGTCGGTGTGCCACGCTTCACAGAAACGGCAAAGGTCACCTGGGAAAAGATCATCGAGACGGTCTTCCTGGCATTGCTGGCAACCGTCCTTGGCACTCTTCTTGCCATTCCGCTTAGCTTCATTGCTGCCCGCAACCTGATGAAACCTGTGCGCAGTCCGCTGACGAGTGTCTCGCTTTCCCTTCTGGGCTGGCCCATTGGCATCGGGGCCGGTTTTCTGATCGTCAATCGGATCGGAATACTTTCTGCGTCTGTTGTCAAGAGCATACCGGTCAATATTCTCGGTGTGCTGATCGCATCCGCTCTCTTCTGGTTCGCTTTCCGCTGGGCAATGCCGCAGGAGGAGACGAAAGTCCCAAGCCCGGCCTTACGACTGGCACGATTATTCGTAATGTTCGTGGGCCTGCTGCTTGCATTCTTCGGGTTGTTCCAATTCGCGGAACTGACAACAAATATCAGCCTGGGGCTGCGGCCCTTGCTCGGTGCCGCGGGCTTTCTGGCATCCTTCCTGTTCCAGGTCAGTGATATTGTGCGCATTACCACACCGGCTGCCGGCGCGCTTGCGGCAGGCGCGGTGGTGGGCGGCACCCTCGGGCGGATCGGCCAGCGTACCGCGGAAAAATCTTCGGCTGCCACCGTCAAAGCCCTGAACCTGGTTTTAACTGCCACAGCCGGTGCGACCGTTTTCGGCTTGATCGGCTGGCTGCTCGAGTGGCTCTATCAAATCGGACGCCCCGAGTACACGTTCTGGGGACCGGTCATCACAGGCGCAGTTCTTGGACTCCTGCTGGCACTTTTTACCAGGGCAAAAGCCACTCTGCCAACCGGTTTGGTGATTTATACGATCACGCGCACCATCCTCAATGGACTGCGCTCGGTGGAAGCGCTGGTCATGGCGATCGTGTTCGTGATCGCAGTGGGCATTGGACCATTTGCAGGCGTCATGGCACTTGGCTTGCACACCATCGTCAGCCTCGGCAAACTTTATTCCGAACAGGTCGAAAGCATCTCTTCCGGTCCAATGGAAGCGGTGACAGCCACGGGTGCCAACCGTTTGCAGACGATCATCTACGCGGTCATTCCGCAGATCGTGCCGCCCTATATCTCCTACACCATGTACCGCTGGGATATCAACGTGCGCATGTCCACGATCATTGGCTTTGTGGGCGGCGGCGGGATCGGGTTCCTGCTCCAGCAGAACATCAATCTCCTGAACTACCGCGCCGCCAGCGCCCAGATGCTCGCCATCGCGATCGTCGTTGCGAGCATGGACTATGTCTCCTCGGTTCTGCGTGAAAAGTACGTCTAACCTCCAAACCAAAAACCCTGTCTCACGACAGGGTTTTTTTATGCTTGCATGAGCACGTTACGGCAGGGAGTTGTTGATCGAGCTGAATGTGTTGCCGATCTTGGGTCCCAGCAAGCGCATGACCGCGATGACGACGATGGCGACGAGCGCGAGGATGATCGCATATTCGACCAGACCCTGACCTTTTTCTTTCGGTGCAAATAACATGATTAAATTCCTTTCTAATTAAAATATTTGTCTGAGCAATAATCCCAGAACTGGATAAAGTATATCCGGTTAGCTCGAAATATCAACCTCCAAAATGGGGAAGTCGGTGTAGGATTATTAACATTTCCAGTGGGGAAATCCCCCGGCATTCAATTCAGGCATACATTGCAGCAACCTCTGCCAGCCGGGCTGGCCGGATGTGGAATCAAAAAGAGGCTTTCTCACAAGGAAAGCCTCTTTTTTCGATCTACAACAATGAATTATTGATTCCGCTGAAGGTATTGCCGATCTTGGGGCCCAGCAGGCGTACCACGGCAATCACGATGAGGGCGACGAGCACGAGGATGATCGCGTACTCGACAAGCCCCTGGCCTCTTTCCCGGGGAGCGAATAACATGGATGAATTCCTTTCTGAATGAAAAGACGAAAATCATAGTTTCATTCTATCACCCGCCCTTTTCGTTTGACCTTAAAAAACAAACGGACGAAGCACTCCTTGGGCGACCACCGCCAAGTATGTCCTGGTGTAAAATCCCGGCCATGCTAAAGCGTTTCTTCAAACGGAGTTTGCGTGTTTTTCTGTTATTTGGGATCCTGGTCCTCTTCCTGCCAAGATCCATTACCGGTATTTATGCAATGAATCGCATTTATCAGGTAAATGAGGCACCTGTGGAGCAGGTGGCGATTGTCTTTGGGGCAGGCTTGCGCCGTGACGGCACCCCCACGGCCATCCTGCGCGACCGGGTCGAGACCGCTGCAGGCCTGTATTTTGGCGGAAAAGTCGAAAAGATCCTGATGAGCGGTGACAACCGCTTCGAGAACTACAATGAGCCGGAAGCCATGCGGCAATATGCCATCTCCCTGGGGATCCCATCCGAAGCAATTGCGCTGGATTACGCCGGCAGGCGCACCTACGATACCTGTTACCGCGCCAAGGCCATCTTCGAAGTCGAAAGCGCGCTGCTGGTGACGCAAAAGTTTCACCTGCCGCGCGCTGTATTCCTGTGCAACGTGCTTGGCTTGAACGCCGCGGGCGTGGAAGCGAATCGTTATAACTACCGGAAGGCATCCCTGCTCATCTGGGATATCCGCGAGCAGCTGGCGACGATCGGGGCTTTTCTGGACGTTTACGTCAGCGACCCGGTTCCGGTTCTCGGTAATCCTGAGCCGTTGTTTGTGGATTAAGCCCCGAATCCCCCCAAATTTGACATTCACCCGCCAGGACAATTTCCACATTTGGTGGGGGTTCCGCCGTCTGCAATCTTGTCTGGACAACATTTCTGTGGATAACCCGCGATTATTTGTGGATAAGTACCCTTGGCTGTGGAGAGATCGAAAGCAGACCGAAAATATCGGAAAATTCCTACCCCCATATATGGGCAGGAGATTTGGAGTCGTCCAATATATAGATGGGAGGTAAGTCCTAGCCTCCCTGTGGAAAAAGCTGTGGATAAGTTGCCCGGATTCTCTCCACAGGAGACCCCGGCTTCCCTGCTCGCCGCGGACCCAACATCCGGCGGCGCGCGCGCGGGGTCACCCCCACAGGTAAGGCTTCCCGGGATCTATCCACATCATCCACATCCTCTACTACTACTACTCTAATTAGATACCTAACTAATACCTTGAATCTGAGGAACAAATCTTGTACAATGACCTTACAAGACTCAAACTCTACTGCCTGGGAGATTCATCATGGACATAATCAAGGTTTCTGCCACCTCCCGTACGTCTGCCGTTGCCGGCGCGATTGCAGGCGTAGTTCGTGAACATCATCGAGCGGAAGTGCAGGCGATCGGGGCCGGAGCCGTCAACCAGGCCGTCAAAGCCCTGGTACTGGCGACCGGATATC
>JBAVVF010000682.1:0-3851 GCA_049697155.1 Anaerolineales bacterium | reverse complement strand
GCGCCGCGGCGCGAACGTTATCTACGATGCTCTGGCACCCATCCATGTGTCGGGGCATGCCAGCCAGGAGGAGCAAAAGCTCCTGCTGAACATCGTCCGGCCGAAGCATTTCCTGCCGATCCACGGCGAACTGCGCCAGCTGAGGGCACATGCCGGGCTGGCGGTCGAGGTCGGTGTGGAGGAAAAGAATGTGATCGTCGTCGAGAACGGACAGGTCGTCGAACTCGCAGGCGGCAAGATCAAACTGGGCGAGCGCATCCCCGGCGGGTACGTCTTCGTCGACGGGCAGTCGATCGGTGATGTGGATTACGACATCATGCGCGAGCGCGGCAAGCTGGCCCGCAACGGCATCTTCCTGATCGATGTCAGCGTGGACAAATTGAACGGACGTCTGTTACATGACCCCGAAATCATCACGCGCGGTTTTGTCTCGCCGGAAGACGCCGAGGGGATGATCCCCGAGGTCCGCAAGCGCATTATGGAGGCCGTCCGCGGCGGCGGCGTGGACGGTGAAACGGATTTCGCCATCGGGGTCAAGTCTTATCTGTATGAGGAGACCAAGCGCCGGCCGATGGTATTGGTCACGCTGAGCAAGGGATAAATTAAACGTAGGTCGGGATGGCATCCCAACCCACACCACAACAGCCCACCCTTAAGGGTGGGCTGTTGTTTTTATTGCACGATCATCTTTGCAATCTGCCGGTCGATCTTTCCCATCGGATATGCATTTAAAGCTTTTAACGAAATCCACTTCAAATTTGCTCCGTCGGGCCTGGAAGCTAGTTCGCAGCGAAACGCGTAAGTTGTGACGCTGAAATGGGAATATCCGTGCTGGACAATGCCTAAAGGTTCTGCATCGGGTTTACGGATCGCCCTCAGCCGGAGGTTGTATCCCGGCTTCAGGGCCTTAACCAACTCCCGGGCGAGATCGCCCTCGACGCGGCCGTTCGGGAATTCCCACATCCCCCCGAGCAGTCCCTGCGATGGGCGCCGGGCCATCAGGACCCTGCCCCTCTCCAGAATGACGGCGGCCGCATGAACATGATGCGGGACATCCTTCTTCGGCGTCCTCACCGGCCGCCGGTCCTGCACACCTTTCTGGCGCGCCTGACAAAACTCCATGACCGGGCAGATCAGGCAGCGCGGGTTCTTCGGCACGCAGATCGTCGCGCCCAGGTCCATCAGCGCCTGGTTGTAATCGCCGGACTGGCCTTTCGGTAGATGTTCTTCGGCCAACCTCCAGAGAATTTTTTCGCCCGCCGGCGAATCGACAGGCTCGCTCACGTCGAAGATGCGGGCATAGACCCGCTTGATGTTTCCATCCAGCGCGGCCACGTCCATGCCGAGTGCGATGGAAGCAATCGCGCCGAGAGTGTAACGACCGATACCCGGCAGCCTGCCCAATTGATCCAAATCGCTCGGGATTTCGCCGCGGTATTCCTCGGAAACGATCTTTGCCGCTTTATGCAGGTTGCGGGCCCGGCTGTAATAGCCAAGTCCTTCCCAGGCACTCAGCACATCCTGTTCAGAGGCTTTTGCCAGGGCATGCACGTTTGGAAATAAGCGCAGCCATTTTTCGAAGTAGGGAATGACCGTTTCCACGCGCGTCTGCTGCAGCATGATCTCCGAGACCCAAACGGCATACGGGTCCGGGTGATCGCGCCAGGGAGGCGTCCGTTTGTGAGTACGGTACCAGGCCAGGAGCCTGGAAGAGAAGCGATCCATCGTTGAAGGGAGCGTTATTCGTCTGGTTCCCCTGCCGCCATCTAGAATTGAAACCCGCCGCGCGAAGGCACTACCTTGTAGGAAAAGTTCTTGATGTAATCGAACAGCTTGTCCTGCAGCATCGTCCAGTCGCTCGATCCGAGGACGCGGCGCGCCTGCGCGAGATCCGAGGCGACCAGGCCGACCTGGATCTGTGGATAGGATCCATACAGGGTCGCCCAGGCCTCGGCAGGCTGCAATCCCAGCCTCTGCACGCCGGGGATGAACTCGCCGATGATAAATTCAAAATATTCCTGGTCACGCTCAACGGCGATATCCCATGTCATTAAAACTTTTACAGTCATTTAATAAGTCACCTGTCTCTGCCACAGAGATCACAGAGACTCTGAGAAAAACTCTGTGGGCTCTGTGGCTAATTTCTTCGCTTAAATAAGAATCAGCTCTTCTGATATTCCAACACGACCACCTTGGTCTCGTCCGGGAGACCGCTGCGCGTCACCTTCAGGGACGGCTGGGTCTCGGCCTTCGAGAGTCCCATCTCCTTGATGAATTTGTTCAGAGAGTCGAGCGAGACTTTGGCCGCGGGTGTGGCATAGTGCATCGGAATGACGAGGTTCGGCTCGATGAGACTAATGATCTCCGCGGCTTTGGCGGCATTCAGCCCGCCTCCGCCGCCGACCGGAATTAGCGCGACGTTGATCGTGCCCAGCGCTTCGATCTCCGACTGGGTGGGGATCTCTTTCAGGTCGCCGAGGTGTGCAACGGTAATCCCATCATAATCAAATACGTAAACCGTATTACGCGAACCTTTGTCTTTGCCCTTTTTCTTGCCCGACCCTCCGCCATCCGTCTGGACGCCGGTGATGAAGACCCCGCCGATCTCGAATTCGCCCGCGCCGTCGATGACGTGCGAGGTGCCTTTCACAGCGTCGGTGTTGTTGTGACCGGGCGCGTCGTGGCTGACCGTCACGATATCCGAGCGGAGCTTGAGCGAGTCGTAGCCGACCGATTTATTGTCGAATGGATCCGTCACCACCGTTGCATAACTGCGCTCGGTGAGACGAAAACAGGAATGTCCGTACCAGGTAATTTCCATGAAAGCGTAACCTCCGAGGGGGAATTATACTCGGAAGTTAGGATAAGGTTTTGCGAAACACTTGCCTGGCCGCGGTACCTCGCCCCCACTGATGGTCAGGGAACCTGCATTCTCCCATTGACCAGATCATCGACAAACTGCCAGCGTTTGGTTTTGGTGTAATCGCCATTCTCGGGATAGAAGTGCCTGGAATAATATGTCCAGCGATCGACCACATTGAAGGGATCTTTCTCCAGGTCAGGCAATTGATAACGAATAATCCGATTATGGGCATGCTTTGCCAATTCGTTGTCCCTGCCCCAGCCAACATACATGGCCACCGCCTCGGCGAAATCCTCCAGGCGGTTGAAGTTCCAGTTCGAGCCGCTGGGCCGGTCACCGTAGAAGTAGCCGGCCTTGTTGCAGCCGGGTCTTCTTCCATATCGACCGGGATTCTTCTCCGGGCCGAAACGGCCGCAGTCGGCCAGTCCAAGCAATCTTTTCGTCAAAGCTAGAAGTGGACTGGTATACCCGCCCGTGAATCGTTCAAGCTGACGCGATAACCGCCAGCCATGATTGGCGTCCCAGGCATGTGCGAACTCGTGGACAACCGTCCAGGCTGAAAACGCCCGTTTGAGGGAGAAACTGACACGATGGGAGAGCGCCTCGCCCCCGTGCGAACCGATGTCTGCTTTCCTGACGGTCACACCACCGAGGTTGCGAACGAATTTTTCATTGCCGCCCATGAGATCCGAAATGAGACAGATCGTGTTATGCAGTCGATCCAATTCGGCCTTTGTCCAGGTTCCGGGCCGCCATTCATCCGGATCAGGGTTGCCGTGCCCCCAATCCGCAAGGATATCAACTTGATATTCCCCCTTTAGCTGTGCCAGTTTAGCCTGGGCATATTGATAATCATTCCGTTGCATGGCATCTCTCCTCTCTTCAGTACCAATAATATTCAACAAAAGTTTACATCAAACGCCAGGCAAAGTCAAAGTATGTCGCAGTTCCTACCCTGATCCCGGCTGGGTCTCAAATACAGGCTGGC
>JBAVVF010000681.1:0-2875 GCA_049697155.1 Anaerolineales bacterium | reverse complement strand
ATGATGGGGGAGACCAGCCAGTAGAGCAGGTACATGATCAGGTTGGCGCGGTACTGCCACTGCTCTGCCCAGTTGACCTGCCAGAGTCGCTGGAAGACTTTTAACATGATGACTCCTTTCCTTCGCGTTGAGCGGAGCGAACCGAGGGCAAGTCGAGGGAGCGCGGACGAAACGCGGATTTTCTGTCTATCTGCCCTTCGTCTGCGCCTGCGGCTCCGCTCAGGGCGAAGACTTATTGATTAAACGCCTGCTCGATGACATCCTCGATGGGCGGGTCGGTGATGGTGATGTCGTGGATCGGCAGGTCGGCCAGCATCCCGGAGGTGATGCGGGTGACATCCTCCGATTTGACCTGGATGTATTGCTTTTCCCAATCCTCTTCATTTCGGACGAGAGTCCCATACTTGCTCAGGTCGTGGGAACTGGATTCGGCCAGCATGACACCGATCAGCTTGAACGGAGCAATCTTGCGCGAAAGCTCGGCGATGCCGCCGTCATATTTGAGCTGCCCGTGATGGATGATCAGGATCCGCTCGCACAGGGCGGTCACGTCTGCCATGTAGTGGCTGGTCAGCAGGATCGTCGCGCCCGTCCGCCGGTTGTACTCGCGCAAAAACTCACGGATGCGCGCCTGACCGGTAATGTCGAGACCGATGGTCGGCTCATCCAAAAACAGGACCCGCGGGCGGTGGAGCAGACCCGCCGCGATCTCGCACTTCATGCGCTCGCCGAGCGAAAGGTTCCGCACCGGTTTTTTCATGAGTGGTCCCAGCTCGAGCAGCTCATCGAGTTCCCTGTACGTCCTTTGGTATTCATCGTCCGGGATGCGGTAGATGGCCTGGTTGAGCAGAAATGAATCGGCCGCCGGGATGTCCCAGGAGAGGCGGTTGCGCTGTCCCATCACCAGCGTCATCGCACGGAGATATTCGGGCTTGAGCTGCCAGGGGGTGAAGCCCAGCACGTGCGCATCCCCGCCCGTCGGGTGGAGCAGCCCCGAAAGCATCTTGAGCGTCGTCGTTTTTCCGGCGCCGTTGGGGCCTAGAAAGCCGACGACCTCTCCCGGCCGGATCTCGAAACTGACGTTCTGTACGGCTTTCACATCCTTGTATTTGCGCCTGAAGAAACTGCGCACCGCCGCGCCGAAGCCGCCCTCGCGTTCGGGCACCTGATAGGTCTTGCTTAAATCATTAACTTGAATAGTTTCCGGGGCCATAAAATCTCTCCTCTGAGAAGGAGTGATTTTATCATTGTTAGAACAAAGGTGCTAGAGATTGTTTTAGAAGGGAGTGGCGAAGAGAATGAGCTAAATATTTTCTCACCACGGAGAACACGGAGTCCACAGAGGCTTTAAAAGGTTTTCTCCGTGTTCTCAGTGC
This sequence comes from Anaerolineales bacterium, assembly GCA_049697155.1. Classification (GTDB taxonomy): domain Bacteria; phylum Chloroflexota; class Anaerolineae; order Anaerolineales; family Villigracilaceae; genus Defluviilinea. Next base: position 1,499 of record JBAVVF010000681.1, on the reverse strand, counting down.
ACTCCGTGGTGAAAGTGTTGGAAAAGCCCACACAATTAGCCACTCTCGTTTTAGAATGAAGATACCCGGTACCAGATCTCCACATCGACCTGGATCGTCTTGCTGTGCTGGATGTCCATGTCCAGGCTGGGCTCCTGAGCGGCTTCGGCCTGCGGCTTCATTCTCATCTCCATCGCCCGAAAGGGCATGGGAGGTCTTTCCTCGTCGAATGTGTTTTCGACAAACTCATAGACGCCCAGAAGCCTGACGCCCATCGCCGCGGCGACCTTTTCCGCTTTGGCCTTGCCCCTGGCAATGGCCGCTTCCAGTCCGCGCTCGCGGGCGGCCTCTTCGGGATATTTCCACTCGATGCGTTCGAGCAGCGCGTTCTTTTGGGAGGCAAGGATGTCGAGGACATCCGCGAGCTGATCCAGCTTCTCCAGCTTGATCCTGAGCCGATAGGTCGCGCTGGAGGACTTGAGCAGCATGCCGCTGGCCGTCTCGATCTGGACCCCGAGCAGCTGCACCGCCTCGGGACTCAGCCCAAAGCCCGTCAGCGCCTCGACGAGCTGACTCACCTCCCGGGCCTTTTTCATGGCTTCGTTCCCACTGACCACGGACGAGCCCTTGACGGTCACATATAAATTGGCGTGGGAGGCAAAGATCTCTTCGCGGTGGGACGCCGAGATTTTGATCGTATCGGGTTTTGTATCCATACATCACTCCTTGCTATGTAACTGCTAACTTTTGCTTCGGATACTTCTCGTAGCGTTTTTCTTCCACGACCTTGCGGATGCGGTCGAAGCCTTCCCAGATGTCGGTGAACGAAAGGTAGAGCGGCGCAAAGCCGAGACGAATGTTGTCAGGCGCGCGGAAGTCGGGGATGACGTTCAGCTCCTCGATCAGGGCCCGGTTGATGCGATAGCCCTCCTCATGCCGGATGCTGATGTGGGAGCCGCGTCGGGCAGAGTCACGCGGGGAGCCGAGCGAAAAGCCCAGGAGCGCCAGCAGGCTGTCGGTCAGGAAGGCCGCGTAGTCCGTCATCAAAACGGATTTGGCCCGCAAGGCATCCATCCCCGCCTCGAGCATGGGCGTCAAAGCTGCCTCCATCGCAAGCGTCGACAGCATAGGCGCAGTGCCCGCCATGAACCGCTGCACGCCCGGCGCGGGCCGGTAATCGAGGTCGAACTCGAACGGATCCCTTTGTCCCCACCAGCCCCAGATGGGCGAAGAGACATCGTTCTGCAGCGACTGGTTGACGTAGAGGAAGGCAGGCGCGCCCGGACCGCCGTTCATGTATTTGTATGTGCAGCCGATGGCGAGATCCACACTGCATTTGTCGAGCTCGATGGGCACCGCGCCGGCCGAGTGACTCAGATCCCAGAGAACCAGCGCGCCCTTGCGATGGGCAAGCTCGGTGACCTGCGCCATGTCGTAAAGATAGCCGCTCTTGAACGTGACATGTGAAAGCGTGACAAGCGCGGTATCTTCGTCGATGGCCTTTTCGAGCGCGGCCAGGT
>JBAVVF010000680.1:0-3607 GCA_049697155.1 Anaerolineales bacterium | reverse complement strand
CGCCGCGGTAGGTGAAATATAGCGAAACGACGACAGCCAGTGCAAAAAGGATTTTTTCAACCAGACTGAGCATGAAGCCTCCGGGAATCAATATGTCACTGCGAGCATATGTTGCGAAGCGGGCAATGACATCCTGCGTACAGTGTAGCACAACTTTAGACGACCGCCGTTCGATAAAATAAACTGCCCGTGAGAATTCTCACGGGCAAGTTGTTGTTTTGGAGTGCGGCAGCTTGCTGCCGGAAAAGCAGGGGCAAGCCCCTGCACTCCAAATTTATTTTACTACTGGCAGTTCCGCCGCGATCCAGCCGTTCATGCCGCCGAACAGGTTGCGGACATTGGTGTAGCCGAGGAACTGCAGATACATTTCAGCCATGGCACCGCGGTGCGCGGACTTGCACAGCACCAAAATCGGGGCAGCCTTGTCTGCGGGGAGCTGAGCAAGATTGGCAGCCAGGTCGTTGACCGGGATGAGAACTGCACCCTCAATGTGGCCATCGGCATCCCACTCGGCCTGAGTGCGGACATCCAGGATGAACGGAACCGTACCGCCGGCGATCTCGGTATTGAAGTCCGCCGGGCTGACGCCGCCAAAGCCCTCTGGCAGGGCGCTGAGATAGGCATCCAGGGCGGCCAACCGGGCAGGATCCACTTCGGGAGCGGTACCCGCGACCGGGGCGGCCGGCGCGCCCGCTTCAACGGGGAACTCAGCCTTGATCCAGGCGCCGACCCCACCGTTGAGGTTGACGACGTCCGTGTATCCGAGCAGGCGCAGAGCCATCATTCCAAAGGAGCCGCGGTGACCGGAAGCGCAGGTCACAACGATCTTCTGATCCTGGGCCGGCAGCTTATCCAGGTTCTTGAGCAGGTCGCGGATCGGAATGTTGATGGACCCGGCAATGTAACCGGCCTTCTCAATTTCGGCCGGTTCGCGTACATCCACGATGAAGACGGAGCCTTCCGCAAGCATCTCGTTGAGCTTGTCAGCCTTGACGCTGTAGAAGCCGGCGTCAGCGGGCAGGCCGGTCAGGAACTCACCGGCAACGGCCGGCATATCCACCCAGCCGGCGACCGGGAGCTTGGCAGCTTTCCAGGCGCCCAGACCGCCGTTGAGGTTGACAACGTCCGTGTAGCCCAGCAGGTAGAGGGCCATTTCGGCCATGGCGCCGCGGTGGCCGCCCCCGCAGTAGACCACGATGCGGGCATCCTTTTCAGCCGGGAGCTTGTCGAGGCTGTCGAGGAATTCGGGGAAGGGGATCAGGGTCGCGCCTTCGATGTAGCCATCCTTGTCCCATTCCGCCTGTGAGCGCACGTCAATGATGAACGGCGTGCTCTCGGCCAGCTCGCTGGCGAGGACGTCGGCCTTCGTCGCCAGGAATCCCTCGGGCAGGTTGGCCAGGAAGTCATTGAGTGTTGTAAACAGGAGTTGATCTTCGATAATGGGTTTGCTGAGCACAGCGGGTTCAGCAGGTGCACCCGTGGCCACGGGCAGTTCCGCTTTCTTCCAGGCGCCGAAGCCGCCGTTCAGGTTGCGGACATTGGTGTAGCCCAGCATCTTCAGTGCTTCCAATGCGAAGCCGCCGCGATGGCCGCCACCGCAGTAGACCACGATGGCATCATCGAGCCCGGGGAGCTTGTCCAGGTTCTGGAGCAGGTCGCGGATCGGGATGTTGACCGCGCCCTCGATGAAGCCATCCTTCTCCAGCTCGGCCGGCTCGCGCACATCGAGCAGGAAGGGGGCCTTGTCGGCCAGTTCTTCACTCAGCTTGACCGCGCTGGTCGAGCCGTAGCCTGCATCGGCGGGAACGGATGCCCAGAAGTCAGTCAATACGGCATTGATATCCAGGGTTGGCGCTTCTGTGACGACGATTTCCGGCGTGACCGGAGCTTCCACAACCGGGGCCTCCGTGGCAGCCGGGGTGCCGCAGGCAGACAGCAGCATGCTGAAAGCCAGCAGCAGGGCAAAAAACAAATACAATTTTCTAGACATTTCTCGGTCTCCTTCTTGGGGTGATTGGAAAGATTACGGTTCTTCGACCGGACCAGGGACTTGATCGACGATGACGTTCAGATTTGCGTCCACCTCCTCAGGCTTGACTTTGTCAGCGGTCAGGAAAATCGCCGCGTTGTCGTGACAGGCATTGCACGATTCCGTCTGAGGTGTTTTCAGCTGGATGTTATGAGGGGTTGCGTAGACCCATGTTGATGAAGAGTCGAAATTCGGCAGCAGCTCGTCGCCATAGTATGAGAAGGAATCTCTGGCGACGGGTACATGCCGCAAAGGCACGTACTGATACGGACGGGTGTAGCTCCGCTGCGGGTTCAGCCCGATCAGGAACGTGGGGTAAGTGGCTTCCGTTTCGAAGAATGGATTCCCCGAGCTTTCACTGATCGCGACGTGACAGCCGTCGCAGCTGGTGTACGTGACCGAGTGGCAGACCTGGCAGGAAAGGTCCGCGCCATGGACGGTATGCATCTCGATGTTGTCCTTACCCAGAATGGTGTTGGGATGGCAGGACTCGCAGGTTGGCGACTGCAAACCATCGTAGCGATGGTCGGCCGGCTTCATCGTCATATCCTCGGGAGCGGTGTGGCATTCCGTACATTCGGAGGGCTGACCGTGCATTTCATGGTTGCTGTGACAATCCACGCAATTCATGCGCCCTTCGCGGAAATGCACGTCGCCCGGATAACCTTCGTTCTTGCCAAGGTACTCGTTGCCCACGCGGCTGCCGTGACAGGCCGTGCAGGAACGGGTCATCGGCGGGGTGCGTGAGAAGACGTGCCCTTCAAAGAAACCGCCTCCGACGCTGGCCGGCTGGGCCACGTGACAATCGCCGCAGGAAGTGTGACAGCGCTCACAGTGGTTGTTGAACATCTCCTGCAGTGGGGGATGATTTTCCGGGGTGCTGCGAGCATCCAGCTGGGTCCAATATCCCTGCAGGGTGGCATGCAGGCTGTTCGGAAAGACCGCGGCCACGTCGACGTGACACTCGCGGCAGGCGCTCGATTCGCCCTCGCTGGGACGCGCGATCAGACCTTCGTGGGCAGCTTCCTTCTCGGAAGATTGCGCGCCCTCATGACAATCCGTGCAGGCGATATGTCCATGGACAGTGGCCGGAAATTTATCCGGATCGACAAAGACCTTCTCCCAGGGCTCCAACGGAGCCACCTCGCCCCCTCAGCCAACGCCTTTGGATTCTGTTTCAGCCACCGGTTCCGGAGCGGCCGTTTCGATCAGGCGCTCCTGGTCCGAATGGCATTTCAGGCATTCATTGTTCTCTTGAGAGGGGGAGTCGATCAGGACGCCGGCAACAGGGATTTCCCCGCCTGATGTCTGGCGATCCACGCTCAACGATTGAGCGGACTGGCAGCTCGAGATTAGCAATGCAAATGTTGCAAGCAGATAAAGCGGTCGTTGATTAGGTTGCATGGTGCCTGCCTATACTCTCACCACAGAGAACACGGAGTCCACAGAGATTTTTAAAAGGTTTTCTCTGTGTTCTCAGTGCGCTCCGTGGTGAGACTGCGTAAGGTGAGTCAAATAACTTGTACAACATTTCACAATTATTATATAATAAGAACCAATCGAAACAAGGGTTTTAGA
>JBAVVF010000679.1:0-1782 GCA_049697155.1 Anaerolineales bacterium | reverse complement strand
GGTGGCAGCAGGCACCCTCGCGCTGAACGCGACCTGCCCCGTCACCGCGGGACCGGTCGCCGGACTGGCAATGCCCTGATCCAGCCGCCATTGGATGATGACAAGGTTATTCGGTGCAGAACTGAGTGTATCGGCCGGCGGCTCTGTTTCCGACCAGGTCGCGCCGCTATTCGTGGACCACAGTACTGTTGCCGGGACGGTGCCGACGGAATAGTTCATCATCGTCACGTCTGCGCTCGCGGATCCAGCCACGTACCACAAGCCATCAGGGACGGTCTCGTAATAGGTTAAGGGCATCCCCAGGGTGGGATTGCCCACTGTGATCGTCATCGTATTGCCAGCTGTGGTATCCACATCGGGCAAAGTAAATGTCATCGTGTAATCGATGGTTCCGCCCAGGCCGATGGAGGTCTGCCCATCCTTATCGAACGTCATGTTGGTCTGCTGGCTTTGCAGAGGCGGAATGCCGGCCCCAAAGTCGGCGTTGAACTTTTCGTTGTCGTAACCGGAGGCCACTTCCTGATAGGGCGTCAATCCTGCCGTACAGGCGCCGTCGAGTGCAACGTATTCGTAGAAGACCAGTCCCACCGCCCCATTGTTGTTCTCGGGGATATTCCCGAAATACATTTGATCGACGAATGGAATCAGCAGCTCCGTGCCGTCGTTGAGCTTGACGATGATCAGGCCATATGTGCGCACGAGACGGAAACAGCCCGGATCGTACGCGCCCGCATCGCCGATCGGCTGGACCCAGATGTTCCGGTCCGGGACAAAGTCACCGTTGTTATCGAAACCCGCGCCCACGTTGCCCAGGTCATACCAGATGCCCTGGCTGGTGACCGTCTCGCCCGGATAGGCGGTCGTACCGGAGCCGTTGGGAGTCCAGGTATCCCAGCCCAGGGCCTGCTGAATTGCAGCAATGTACTCGTCCGGCACCTTGTTATCTCCGTTCGGCCAGATCTTATTGGCCGAGGCGGAGATCTCATTGCGCATCGTAACCGGATTCCAGATGTAGGAAGGATTGGTGCCGGTTGCATCGGAAGTCGCCCAGAAGAAATATGCCAGCCAGAGGTCATCCTCGGGCTGGACTCCACCGGTCACATCCACCCAATTGCCGCCAATCAGTGCCTTGCGCGGGTACGAGACCAGCCAGTATTCCGTGCGGCACTCCCCGGCAGCCAGGTCGCCAATGTATCGGGAAGCATCCACAGAATCACTGGAAGAGCCGGATTCCTGTTCCAGGGCGTAGAAGCGAGAAGGATCCCCGAAGTCGACAGCCGTTGGAGCTGTGGCAAGGTGAGGAAACATGGCATTGAAATCAGAGTCTGTTGACTGATTATGCACCGGATAGGTCCCCGGTGTGAGATCGCCGGACTCGCCGGGTGTGTTGTCATTGTCGGCATTGTAGTCACCCACATACACCCACACATCGGTCATGGCTGAGCCGCCGGTGTTGCAGAATTCCGCGCCGATGGTCGCGGCGGAGGGACCATAAGAGGAGGGGGAAAGTATGTTGGAATCGACAACCAGGTTGTAGGCCGTGATGGGTTCGATGGTCAGACCGCCGCTGAAGCTCTGCGTCGGAAAGGCGGGAGTTGTGTATGGATCGACACCTGTAAGGATCGTGGAAGAGGATGTAGCCTCGGAAGGAATCGTCGCGGGCGCTTCAGCCCAAGTCCCAGGTTTGGATTCCCCCACACTCTGCTTGTTGGGTATGATATTTTCCGCCCGGACAGCCAGCGGCTGGCCAAGCATCCCCGTCAATATGACAACCAGCAGGAT
>JBAVVF010000678.1:0-2539 GCA_049697155.1 Anaerolineales bacterium | reverse complement strand
CGATACGTGCTCACCTGCACTTGCCGCTGCGCGGCTAAGCGCAGGCGCAAGTGTCGCACTACTCGACCATCGGCTCGCAATGACGTGAAAGAGGAAGTTTATGGAACTGAAACAATATTTGGAACATCTCTACGATTACAACTATTGGGCAAACCATCGTTACCTTGCGGTGGCGGAAACTCTCAGCGATGAACAACTGCTCCGTAAACAGGGTCACAGCTGGGACAGTGTCCTGGCGGTGCTGGTCCACATGCTGAGCTCGGAGCGCATGTGGCCGCTGCGCTGGCGCGGCGAGAAGACCAGCTTTCTGGAACCCAAGGATTTCCCCACGATCGCGTCCGTGCGCGGCTACTGGATCGATGTCGAGAAGAACATGCGCGCCTTCCTGGCCGACCAGACTGGGCAATCCCTCTTGGGGGAGGTGACGTATATCAATCCAAAAGGCGAGACGTTCACCCTGCCGCTCTGGCAAATGATGGCCCATGTGCCGAACCACAATACCCATCACCGCGGCGAGCTCGCGGCAATGTTCACCCTGATGGATGTTCCTCACCCGGAGGAGGAAGTGGTGCAGTACTTCCTGGTCAAGAGCGGGCAGAAGAAGGAATGAACTCAGAAAAGATCGGTGAAAATGCCGAAGTTGAAATGAGCGATTTATGAATCATCAAACCTCCAAATGGCTCGACTGGGCCCGCGAAATCTTTTCGCTCAGCCAGTCCGGGCTGACCTACAGCGAAAATCCATACGATGTGGAGCGCTACAGGCGTTTGCAGGAAATCACCGCCGAGATGATCGCAAACCAGTCTGCGATTGCAAAGGAATCGGCGCTGGCAAGCTTTTCCATGCAGGCAGGTTATATTACGCCGAAGGTGGATGTGCGCGGCGCGGTCGTCCGGGATGGGAAAATCCTGCTCATCCAGGAACAAACCGATGGCAGGTGGGCCATGCCTGGCGGCTGGGCGGACTTGGGCAATTCCCCCGCCTCGGTAGCGGAGCGCGAGGTCTGGGAGGAGAGCGGATTTCGCGTCAAGGCGGAGAAAGTGGTGGCGGTGCTGGATGCCAACCGGCTCAAGCCGTTTGAGTTCTACCATGCTTATAAGCTCATATTTCTATGCAGGTTCCTGGAGGGGGAAGCACGTACCAGCCACGAGACCCTGGCGGTGGATTTCTTCGATCTCGACCATCTGCCCCCATTATCTGTGTATCGCACCGACGAAAGCATGCTGCGCGAAGTCTTTGCGCATATGGAAGATCCGAATCGCCCGACGATGTTTGACTAGCTAAGGCTCCCGGTGGCGTGCGCGCCGCCGGGGACGGCGGCTTGAGCCTTCAAAATGTATCCATTCTTTCGCTCCCTCCTCTTTCGGCTTGACCCCGAGACCGCGCATCACCTCACCCTGCAGCTGATGGAGATTGGCGGACTGGAGCCGATCCATACGATCCTGCGCGCGATCTTTTACGCGCCGCCCCGGCCGGTCCATGCCTTTGGGTTGACGTTCAGAAATCCGGTTGGGCTGGCGGCCGGCTACGACAAGGATGCCGTGGCGATCCGCGGACTCTCCGCCCTGGGCTTTGGTCACCTCGAAGCCGGGACGGTCACGCCTCGGCCGCAGCCCGGGAACCCGCGCCCGCGTGTCTTCCGACTGCCCGAGGACGAAGCCGTGATCAACCGGATGGGCTTCCCCGGCGAAGGGGCCCCGTTCGTGCTTGGGAACCTCAGGCGTTTGAACGTTCGTTCATTGAAACGTTCGAACGTAGTGCTCGGGATCAATATCGGCAAAAACAAGGAGACTCCGAACGAGGAAGCCGTACTGGATTATCTCGAACTGCTGCAATGCTTTGCCACCCATGCCGATTACCTGGCGATCAACATCAGCTCACCGAATACGGTCGGGCTGCGCCAACTGCAGGGACGCGCCGCGCTCGAAGGCCTGTTGACCCAACTGCATGCCCAGCGTCAGTTCGAAGAGAAGAACCTCGGCAAACGCCTGCCGCTGCTCGTCAAGCTCGCGCCCGATCTCTCCGAAAGCGAATTGGACGAGGCCGTGGACGTGATCCTGTCCGCCCGCATGGACGGCATCATCGTGACGAATACCACCCTCGGACGCGAGGGATTGAAGTCCGCGCGGCGGGGCGAGACAGGTGGGTTGAGCGGGAGCCCTCTCCGGCTGAGAAGCGAAGCGGTCCTGGGTCAGGTTGTGAAGCGCGTCGGTGGAAAGATTCCGATCGTGAGCGTGGGGGGAATCATGAATCCCGAGGACGCCAGACGCAGGCTGGACCTGGGCGCGACGCTGGTCCAGCTATACACGGGGTTGATCTATCGGGGTCCGGGATTGGTTAAAAAAATTATAGGGGCACGCTGACCGTGCCCCTATAATCTATTGCGCGGGGTGTAACGCGGGCTGTGGGGCTTCCTTCGGGTTTTTGAAGAAACCTTCCGGCATCGGAATGGGAGCGATTGTTGCTCCCGTTCCAACTTCCCCATATGGAACGTAATAGAAGAGTGTCTGGGCCGCCGCGGCCAGCCCTTCATCCTGGA
>JBAVVF010000677.1:0-6565 GCA_049697155.1 Anaerolineales bacterium | reverse complement strand
GGCTTGAGGACTGTAGGCAGCCACCATCGCCAGAATCAAAAGCAGCATGATTAGCAATCGTCCCGCGTACATAACACCTCCAAACGACCCATGTTCTCCAGAGAGCATGAGTCCGCTCGTCATAGTGTGGATAACGAGCGGGAAGGCGGGGTGTTATCTTTGCCTGCTGTCCCGATAACCCGGTATTTGATTATGCTAGCGCGGGAAATACATCTCCAGCTCGGGGATGGAGACGCCGGCCTGAATCAGCGATTCATGCTGCGAGCGCAGCACTGGCACGATTCTTTCGCGATCCTTTTCATCCTGTATGGTGCTGAATCGGATCAGGAACTGCTCATAGTTTTCCAGAGCCCGCGCTCTGCGCTCATCGTCGCCGGAATTAGCGATTGCGACCAGCTCGTTGAGGCGCCGGTTGGAAATCGCCAGATCGGTCGCGAGGGGATCGCTGGAAGTAACCCGCCAGACGTATTCGCTGGTCAGCTTCCAGTTGTAGAACGCGTCGCCGGGCAAAGCGGTCTGGGCAAACGCTGTTCCGGAGGCCAAAAAGAACACCAGCAGCATGGTGACGGCGCCGACTGCGAATCGCCAGAACACGGGCGAGACACGCCTGCGCTGCGGATGCTGCTGCATGTAAATGTTTAGCTGGGTGCGCGCCCGCGTCTTGTAGGCGGGGTCGGGCATAAGGTTGCGGGCATGGGACAGCGTGCTGGCGGCCAGCAGAAGCGGTTTCAGCTGCGCGGCATCCTCGGGGTAGCGGGCCAGGCAGTCGTCGATGTTGGCTTCGTCCGCCTCGATCTGGTTCAGACAGGTATCCAATATAGTTTCAAGATCGTTGTTCATGTGGCCATCTTTTCTTCCAATTGTTTGGCAAGTGCCTGCAAGCCCCTCATCTGGAGCGCCCGGATCGCTCCTTCGCGCTTGCCCAGATGCCGTGCAATTTCAGTGTTTGACATTCCTTCGATAAACTTTAAGGTCAGCACTTTCTGCTGATCGTCGGTCAGTGCCTGCATGGCGGCCCGGACCGACTGCATCTCAACGCTCAGGTCGATATCATTCTCCACAGCCTCCGCGTGATCCGGCTGGGAGAGGCGTACGTCATCCAGGGCAGTTGACACTTTGCGGGTCCGATAATGGTCGATCACGGCATTGTGGGCAATCGTGTAAAGCCACGCAAGGTAGGGCGTGCGGCTGAACTGAAAACGGTCCAGATTATTCCAGGCTTTAAGAAAAACCTGCGAGGTGATATCCTCAGCCGTCTGCTGATCCTCCACGCGGAAATACACAAAGCGGTAGATGCGCTCCATATAGGCGTCATACAACTGTCCAAACGCCTCCGAATTGCCAGCCTGTGCCTGAAGCACGAGCTGACGCTCATTTGCCAGGGGCATCCTGGACTTTTTATAGTTGTTTGAATTCAACTAGCTTTACCTCATATAACGAACGTTTCGGCGTGCTGTTATATAAAAAACGCCCACCCAGGGTTGGGGAGAGCGTCGCAAGCATCTGGAACCCTTCGAGCCTGAGCAGGTCTGCGTCTCCGGGGCAGAGAATCGCAATCCCTTTCAAAACCTGGACTAATTTTCTCGGTATTATAACATCTCTCGTGGGTATTCCCCTCAACAGAGTGCATCAGGAGTGGTGAAAAGTGTGGGGAAAACCTTCTTAGCCACAGAGAACACTGAGCCCATTGAGAAAAAATCTCTTAAAACTCTGTGGACTCTGTGGCTTAACACACTCAATTAGCCACTCCCAGTGCGTCCACCCCGGCCAAAGCTTTCAGATCTATTAGGATACTTGTTGTCTTAAAACAAAAACAGGGGTAGCCCGTGGGCTACCCCTTCGGAATCGAGGGAATATCAGTCGATCGGGACGGAGTTTTGTTCGGATTCACATCCGTCGCCCGAACCCTTCCCGGACTGGAGGTCGTTACCGGACTGCATTTCGGCCCCCTGCAGCTCCAGCTCCGCGGACGAGCTTCGCAGGTGGTTCAGGTTGGTCTGGATCCCATTGACAGTATGGACCTGGGCACTGTTGGGCGCGTCTTTTGACGACAGGCCTTGCACGCTGGTATAGATTGCCAGCACGACAGCAAAGGCTATCAACACAGAAAAAGCTACTCGAGCAACTGGTCTGGACATGGTACTTATACTCCTTCTTGGTCTGTTTGCCTGATAGAAAAGGGCTTTCTGTCATTAAAATCTGAAAGCCCGGGGCGTGATGCTTGAATCAGCCACAGCTTAAGTACCCCGCTTACAACCAACCCTAATTATAACCAATTTTGTCCGATTTGACAACCAGGGGAAATAAAGGGAGTGGCGAAAAGTGTGGGTAAAAACCTTCTTAGCCACAGAGAACACTGAGCCCATTGAGAAAAAACCTCTTAAAACTCTGTGGACTCCCCCGACATGATTTCGAATTGCTTAGCAATTCGTGGCAAATCACGCCCGGGGCAGGTGTGTGGCTTAACCCACTCAGTTAGCCACTCCCGAAATAAAAAGGCGGCTCAATGGAGCCGCCAGCTTCTAGAAGCCTTCCAGTTTGGAGAGATCGACCAGGCCGCCTGCCAGGCCGGCAACCTGCCCCACCAGCCCAAGCCGGTTGGCGCGGACGGATTCGTCATCCGCCATCACCAGCACCTTGTCGAAGAAGGCATTGATGGATGGGATCAGTTTCACGACGGCCTCCAGCAGCTCATCCACAGACGCCGGCTGAGCTTTGGCATGCTTCTGGATCGCGTCGTAGAGCTTTTTCTCCTCCGGCTCGACGAACTTCTTCGGATCCACGCTGAGCTTCCCGGTTTCCGCCTGCGCCGACCGGATGATCCGGACGCAGCGCGCGAAGCCGGGCAGGATCTCGTGCCAGTCCGCCCGCTCGACCCACGCCTGGAGCTGTTTCACCGCCCGGGCCGAGGCGGCCGGGTCGGCGCTCTGGGCCGCCAGCACCGCGTCGACGACGTCATAGCGGTAACCCATATCCTTCAAAACGACGGCCAGACGCCCCGTCAGGAAGTCCAGGATTTGCTTCTGTGTCTCGGCGTTGAGCTCGATGGGCTGTGTCTTCGCCGACTTTTGCACGGCTTCCGCGAGATCGAAGGCCAGGTCATGTTCGGTCAGCGGCTGGACGATGCCGATCGCGGCGCGGCGCAGCCCGAAGGGATCCTTCGCACCGGTGGGAGCCAGTCCTGCCCCGAAGAGCCCAACGAGGGAATCCAGCCGGTCCGCCAGAGCGATCGCCAGGCCGGCTTTGGATTTCGGCACCGGCTGATATTGCTCGCCGATGGCCTCGGCTACGTCTTTTGGTTCGCCGCTGCGCAAAGCATATTCGCGTCCGATAATGCCCTGCAGGGAGGTCATCTCCGTAACCATCTGCGTGACCAGGTCCGCTTTGGCCAAATGGGCGGCGCGGCGCGCGAAGACGGCTTCGTCGTTCTCCAGTCCCAGCATGGGGATCAGGGTGTTGACCAGTTTCTCGATGCGCTCGGATTTATCGAGCATCGAGCCGAGTTTGGTATGGAAGGTCAGCCCGGAAAGCCCGGCGCGGTAATGTTCGAGTGGATGCTTGACGTCTTCGCGCACGAAGAAGTTCGCGTCGGCGAAACGCGCCCCCAGGACGTGCTCGTTGCCCTGGCGAACCAGATCGATGTGCAGATCGTCGCCGTTGCGGATGGCGATGAAGTGCGGGAGGAGGGTGTCAGGTGTCATGTGCCCGGTGTCAGGTCGATCAGACCTGGCGCCTGACACCTGAGACCTGATACTCTTTACCACCGGAAAGTATCTCTGATGCTTTTTCATCACCGAGATCAACACATCGCGCGGCAGAGACAGATATTCCTTATCGAAGCCACCCATGACCGCGGTGGGCATTTCGATAAGGTTCGTCACTTCGTTCAATAACCCCTCGTCGATAATGGCTTCCCCGCCGACCAGGGCCGCGGCCTGCCTGACCTGCTCCACGATGGAGGCTTTGCGCTCTTCCTTGTCGAGCACGATACCCGCTTCACGGATCACGTCCAAGTACTTTTGCGCGGAGGGGATTATGATCTCGGGGGAATCATACGGGCGCAGGCCGCGCGTGGTGCTGCTGGAAACCACGCCGGCATACTCGAACGGGATGACCGTCTCACCGAGCAGCGCCACCAGCCAGCGGATCGGACGCGAAAATGCCGCGCCGCTCTCGTTCCAGCGCATCGACTTTTCGAACTTGATACTTTCGACCAGCTTCGGGAGAGCCTCCGCCAGCACATCGGGCGCGGAGCGTCCCTTTTGCTTGACGACGGCAAAGACATACTTGCCGCCGCCCTCTTCGCGAACTTCGAGGTCCTTGGTATTGACCCCGTTCTTCCTGGCGAAGCCCATCGCAGCGGGTAAGGCAACGCCGTCCTTGTCGAAGGCTTTGTCGGCGGGAGGACCTTTGACCAGGTCTTCGCGGTCGGGCTGATTCGGGGCAAGCGCCTCGATCGAGACCGCGATCCGCCGCGGGGTCGCGCAGACGCGGACCTCCCCATGTTCAAGATGAAGTTCATCGAGCAGAACCGGAATCCGCCGGCTGAGTTGTTCGTGAGCAGTATCCACATCGCTGGCAGGCAGCTCTTCGGTGCCGATTTCAAGGATGAAGGATGAAGGATGAAGGATGGTTGTCGAAGTCACAGGCCTGGTTTCAGCCTTCCGCCTTCCGTCTTCCGCCTTCAAAAGCGGATATTCCAGCTCCTTGCGCTGTTCGCTGTACGATTCCGCCACCCGCCTGGCAATCTCGCGCATCCTGCGAAAAAACGCCTGGCGCTCGGCCACGCTGACCGCGCCGCGCGCGTCGAGAATGTTGAAGGCGTGCGAGCATTTGAGAACGTAATCGTGGGCGGGGAGGATGAGACCCTGCTCGAGGCAGGCGTCGGCTTCGGCGGAAAAAAGATCGAACATCTGGCGGGCCCGCTCGACGTCGGCCACCTCGAAATAATATTTGGTGTGCTCGAATTCCTCCTGGCGGCGGATTTCGCCGTAGTTCACGCCCGCGCCCCACTCTTCGCTCCAGATGGCTTTGGCATTGTTGAGCGCGATCAGGATGCGTTCGAGCCCGTACGTGATCTCGACCGAGACGGGATCGAGCGCGATGCCGCCCATCTGCTGGAAGTAGGTGAACTGCGTGATCTCCTGTCCGTCGAGCCAGACCTCCCAGCCCAGTCCCCAGGCCGAGATGGCCGGCTGTTCCCAGTTGTCCTCCACGAAGCGGATGTCGTGCTGGCGCGGGTCGATGCCGAGGGACTTGAGCGACTCGAGGTACAGCTCCTGCGGGTTCCCCGGATCGGGCTTGAGGATGACCTGGTACTGCGTGTGCAGCTGGAAGCGGTTGGGGTTCTCGCCATAGCGCCCGTCATCCGGCCGCACCGACGGCTCGACGTAGGCCACGCTCCACGGCTCGGGACCCAGCACGCGCAGGAAGGTGTTGGGGTTCATCGTCCCGGCCCCAACCTGGGTATAGTAAGGCTGGGTGATCAGGCAGCCGTGCGCGGCCCAGAAGGATTGAAGTTTGAGGATGATTTCTTGGAAGGATGATTGATGCATAGGGTTTAGGTAATTGGTGAGTTGGATTTAGTTTTATGACGTGGGATTATACTTTAGAAGAAACAAGGCATCTGATGTTTTCTACATTCAGCTAAATAAGAACCCTTGAAACATGTTGCCTGCTCATTTAAGCCAAGATGGCTGTGCATAATTTATGCCCTTGTCAAACAGGAACTTGTTTAGTGAGTTGTCATCCAGATTAAAAACATAAATTCCACGACTTCCTTCAACGTCCGCGTCAAAAGCTAATCGAATACCATCGGGTGACCATGTGACAGGGTTCCGACCATTGTCTGAAACAGAGACAAGATGAGTAGTTATTTGTTGCTGGTCTGTTCCATCAGCATTCATAGTATAGATTTCCCACCAACTGTCACGAATAGACCAAAAAGCTATAACTTTGCCGTCAGGCGACCAAACGGGCATCCAATTCAAAAAAGAGTCTGTTAGCTGACGATTATTAGTACCGTCAACATTAATAAGAGAGATGTTCCAACTATCAGAGTCGTGCTTTCTGGAATGGAAAGCTATTGTTTTACCATCTGGAGACCATTGAGGGTAAGTTTCTGTTATATCCTTAGTGTTTTTTAAACTATGAACATTTGAACCATCAGAATTCATTATGAAAATATCCCAGCTGCCATTTGTCCATATACTAAATACAATCTGGCTACCATCAGGAGACCAAGCTGGATAATCGTCAGCAACACGATTACGAGTTATTTGGGTCTCATTCATTCCATCGGCATTAATAACATATATTTCCCAATCTCCATCCCTATTTGAACTAAATGCGATCTTATCTCCATTTGGGGACCAAGATGGGATTGACGAAGTGCCCGTAGTTAGAGATTTCTTACTTGAACCATCATAGTTGATAGTATAAAGATAATATTTATCACAACTCCCATCGGCATTGCTAGTACTACCACATTCTCCGCGATCAGAGATAAATGCTATCGCAGACGGCTTTTTAGTCGGTATAGCTGTTGGAGTAACTGTTTTTGTCG
>JBAVVF010000676.1:0-6949 GCA_049697155.1 Anaerolineales bacterium | reverse complement strand
GCACCAGATAGGAACGGCTTTCCATCGTGAAGTAATCGTAGATACGCGGAATGGCCGGGTGATGAAGCGTTGCCAGGAGATTGGCTTCCCGCTCGAAGTTCTGGACGATCGTTTCCCGCACCAGGGGATCGGGCGCGGTATTGATCATTTCCTTGACCGCCACCAGCTTGGTCACGTTCGGGAAATGCATGTCACGGGCGCGATAAACCGAGCCCATCCCGCCGATACCGATCACTTCCTGAATCGCATAGCGATCGGCAAGCGTAATTCCTGCCTGAAGTTGACGCGGAGAGGAAGAGGACGAGCCTTGATCACCCCGATCGTCTGAGAGCTCAGGAAATATCCGTGTTTCCAGTGTGTTTCTCCTAATTTCAGATTATAGTTTGCTGTGCTGTCTTTGACAACCACCCGGCAGCAGGTGACCTTGCAGATTCGTACGTTAAAGCTGTGATTCGCAGGTAAAATCCCTTGCAGGGAACATCGTTCTGCGGCACAATACGGCATTGTGAAAATTCTTACGGTCAGCGACGAGGTGGTCGAACGCCTCTATAATCTTTGCGCCAGCGGTCATTTCAAGGACATCGAGCTGATTCTGGGGTGCGGAGACCTGCCCTATCCCTACCTGGAAAACCTGCTCACGTTTCTGAACATGCCCTTGTTCTACGTGCCCGGTAATCATGACCCAAACTATAGCTCCGACAATCCGCTCACACACGCGGAAGGCGGTTCGAACCTCGATTTGAAGGTGGTCCGCTTCAAGAAATTTTTGATCGGCGGACTCGGCGGTTCCATCCGCTACCGCCCGGACGGGACGAACCAGCATTCCCAGGCGGATGCCTATCTGCGAGCCTTCCGGCTTCTGCCCCGTTTGCTGTTCAACCGGATCAATTACGGGCGCGCCCTCGACATCCTCATTACCCACTCGCCGCCCTTCGGCATCCATGATGAGGAAACCCACGCCCACCAGGGATTAAGAGCCATTAATTGGCTGATCCGCATCGCGAAGCCGCGCTACCTTTTTCACGGTCACACGCATTTTCAGCGCCGCAATCTTTCGCCCTCTGAAACGACTCTGGGACTGACGACGATTATCAATGTCTTTCCCTACAAGGTCATCGAAGTCAACCATTAAGCGCATATTTCCAATAACCAGAAACCATGTCAGATCAATTTTCCGACCAGGCCCGCGCCGATTTCCAAAGAGCGCGCTTCAAAGCCTTTATGAACCGCGTCTGGGGGACCCTCTCCGGGCGGCCCTCCACCCTGCTCTCGTATGATGAGATCAAGGAGAAGCTGCACATCGGCGGCCCCATCTACCGGGGAGTCCAGACCGTTCGGGTGGAGCAGATCGCGGGGAGTCTGAACCGCTACCATGAGTTCGACCGCGTCTTCCTGCCGGCCAGTGACAAGCTGGCCGACCGCTGGCAAAGTGTCAACCGGGCCTTCTACCAGGACATCAGCCTGCCTCCGGTCGTGCTGTACAAGGTCGGACAGGTGTACTTCGTCGTGGATGGGCACCACCGCGTCTCGGTGGCGCGCGGGCAGGGACAGCTCTACATCGAGGCGGAAGTGCGCGAGTGCGCCACGCGTGTCAACCTGACCGCCGATATCCAGCTGGACGACCTGCAAATTCTGGAAAGCAAGGTCCATTTTCTCGAGCGCACCGCGCTCGACCATTTGAAGCCGGATGCCAATATCAAAGTGACCATCCCGGATGGCTTCGAGCGCATGCTGGAGCATATCGCCGTCCATCGCTATTTCATGGGTCTCGATCTGAAGCGGGACATTTCCGAGAAGGAAGCCGTGACGCACTGGTATGACCATGTTTACATGCCGATCGTCAAAGTGATCCGTGACACGGAGATCCTCAGGGAGTTTCCCGATAAAACCGAGGGTGATCTGTATCTGTGGGTGCTGGATCATCAACACTACCTGGATGCAGTCGAAGGGGTTCCGCTGCAGTCGCCCAGGGACGCGGCCCGCACGTTCGTCGACAAGAAGGTCAGGAAGCCGGCCCGCAAGCCACGTTCCGATAAAGGCAAACCAAGAAAGAAATAGCAAACTCCCAATAGCGAGGAGATTGCTTCGCCTGCTGCTCGCAACGACATAAAGGAGATCATATGCCATCCTCTCATCCCCTCGCCGGAGTCTACGCCGCGGCGGTCACCCCGTTGAAGTCCGATTCGTCGCTCGACCTGGATTCTGCCCCCGTCCTGATGCAGTTCCTGGCCTCGCGCGGCTGTCACGGGATCGTGCTGTTCGGCACGACGGGCGAAGGACCCTCCTTCTCGCCGGCGGAACGCGAAGCGCTCATGCGGCGCGCCTGCGAGGCCCGCAAATCCATGCCGGGCTTCCGTCTGCTGGCCGGCACGGGAACGCCGAGCCTCTCGGAAACCATCGACCTGACGAGGCTGGCCTTCGATCTCGGGTTCGAAGCAGTTTTGGTCGTGCCGCCCTATTACTTCCGCAAGGCGACCGATAACGGTTTGTTTGCCTGGTTCGCCGAACTTATTAAAAAAGCCGTCCCTTCCGACGGCTATCTGCTTGGCTATCATTTCCCCAATGTGGCCGGGATCGGTTTCTCGATGGAATTGCTGGCCCGTTTGAAGGATGCCTTTCCGGCTCAGTTCGCCGGGATCAAAGACTCATCTCATGATGCCGACCTGGCCCGCGCTCTCGGGGAAAGGTTCGGTTACGATCTGGCCGTCCTGACGGGCACAGACTCCTATCTGCAGCTGGCCATGCAGAACAAGGCCGCAGGCTGCATCACGGCCCCCGCCAATATCATCTCACCCGATCTTCGGGATGTCTGGGACCTGATGAATACCGGCCAGGATGCCGGTGAAGCTCAGGTGCGCGTGAAGCGTCAGCGCGAGGTCCTCGAGAAATATCCGCCTTTCCCGCCCACCCTGAAGGCCCTGCTGCACCGCCTCCACGGGATGCCGCGCTGGTCGGTCCAGCCGCCGCTGGAGCGGCTGCCGGAAGAGCTGGAAGACCGGGCAGTTTCAGAATTCGAGGGTTTGAAAGTGTAACGGGATGTTCAAAGTCTCGTAATGTTCTGACTGAGATAGCTTTTCCCCGCATGCAGGGCGCGGATGGCCTTCACCACCTCGGCGCCTGCCGATTCCTTGATCAGATAGCCCAATGCCCCGGCCGTCAGGGCCCGTTGAATATGCTCGGTGGTATGATGCATGGAAAGGACCACCACCCGCGTGTCTTTGCACGCCGCACAGATCTGCTTGGTAGCTTCGATCCCGTTCATGAGCGGCATGGAAATATCCATCACCACCACATCGGGACAATGCCGGATGGCCTGCGCCACCGCTTCCTGACCGTTTGAAGCTGTTCCTACTACCTGAATATCCCCCTGCGCCTCGAGCAGGTAACGCAAGCCATCTCGAAGAACGATGTGATCGTCCGCCAGAAGAACTTTAATCATACGTTTTTTCACTCCGAACTTCACCTGGAGCAGCCTCTGCCAGGGGTATGCTCACCTCGACCCGGGTACCCTTTCCGGGAACCGAACTGACCTTCAAAGTGCCCCCAAAGGCCTCCGCACGCTCGCGCATGATCGTCAGGCCATGACTTCCGGGACGATTGGCGTGCTGCCAGGAATCGATGCCGATGCCGTTATCCTCCACGCTGATGCAGACGGCCTCCGCCTCACGGCGAATCGACAGATGAACTTCGCTGGCTTGCGCATGGCGCGCAATGTTCATCAGCGCCTCCTGAACGATGCGCAGGAACGTCATTTCGACGCTGGGGCCCAGGCGGGGGATGGGAAGATCAGGTTTTTCGACCACAACCTGGATGTTATACCGGGATTTGAACTCACTGACGTGTGATTCCAGGGCTGCCTCGAGCCCGTAATCATCGAGCACCGCCGGGCGCAGATCGGTCATCACATCGCGCACCAGGGCGATCGTTTCCGAGACCAGTTTCATGGAATCATTCAGCCGCGGGCCGATCTGGCTGGCAGCCTCCGCAGAAAGCTGGTCGCTGATGATGATCAAATTGATATTTAGTGCAGCCAGGGTTTGCCCGACGCGATCATGCAGTTCACGGGCCAGGGCGCGGCGTTCCTCCTCCTGCACTTCCACCAGGCGCTGGGACAGGATTTGCAGGCGTCGATGGCTTTCCTGCAGGGCCTGTTCCGCATGCTTGTTCTCCGTGATATCGACCGTCACGACCACCACACCCACGTCGGCAACATCAACGGGCGCGGCGCTCACACTGGTCCAGATTACCTCACCGTCCTCCAGGATAATGCCCGTCTCGACGTTATAAATCGTCCTGTTCTCCCTCAGGGCGCGCGCACTGGCAAATTCTGTGAGCGGCATCGGCGTGCCGTCCGGATGGATATATCTTCTGGCTTTATAGGCCTGGTGGAACAACTCATCCTTCGATAGTTTTACAATGTCCAGCAGAGCCGAGTTTATCTGGATCACCTTGCCCTGCAGGTCGAGGAAGGAGATGCCCACAGGCAGCAGATCGAAAAGCGTGCGCAGTTTTTCTTCGTTTCCGCGCGCGGCTGCCTCACTCGTGCGCAGGGCTTCTTCGATCCGCTTGCGTTCCGTGATCTCATCCCGCAAGGTCTGATTCATGGCCTGGATCGTGGCAGTCCGTTTCTGCACGCGGCTTTCCAGCTGCATATTTAATTGCTGGAGATCCTCCTCAGCCTTCTTACGTGCGGTAATGTCCACTTCAACAGCCACAGCAGATTGCGGCTTCCCGGCCGCATCCATGAGTGGAGATACACTGACATCCACCCACAGAACCGAACCATCCCGACGGATGAGTCGTTTTTCGAGCTTGAACGGTACACCTTCCAGCATGAGGTGGTCGAATAACCGCCTGTTTTCCTCTATATCTTCCTGATGGGTGAGCTCCCAGATCGTCTTGCCGAGCAGTTCTGCCTGAGAATAGCCAACCATATTGCAGAAAGCATCATTGACAAATGTCAACCTGCCCTCCGCATCCTTGCGCACGATGCCGGCAGTTGCCTGGCTGAGAATGGCGCGCAGGCGCTCCTCAGAATCGTGCAGGGCTGCCTCGGCCTGCTTGCGTTCGGTGATATCGAGGGTCAGGATAATGGCCTGCCCGATGGAATCGAGCAGCGGCGCGAGTTGAGTCCAATAAACATGTCCGTTATGTTTCGTTTCGAAGCTGATGGTTTCGCCCGCGAAAACCCGCTGCAGACGCTCTTCCATCCTTTTGCCCCGCTCATCCGGAAAGACTTCCGAAACCGTACGACCTTCCAGCATCTCGCGCGAAAGCCCAAATGCATCGGTGACCGGTCCCTCTGCGACCAGATAGCGGAAGTCGTTATCCACCACGTACACGCCGCCGCCCGGGATACTGCGGGCAATCGTTCGATACAAAGCTTCACTGGCACGCAGCCGTTCCTCGGCACGTTTTTGATCGATGCCCGCGGCAAGCTGGCGGGCAATCATCAGGCCAAGTTCGATCTCCACGTCACTGCAATCATGCGGTGCGTTGAAATACACCATAAACTTGCCGATCAACTTTGCATTCAAAAGAAGGGGAATGAAGACGAGTGAGCCAATCCCTTCCTCCTGAATGACAGCTTTCAGGGAGTCGCTCAGGTCAGCACTACGAATATCGCTGACACAGATCGGATACGGGTTTTTTTCGTCCGTAGTCCAGGGCGAATGACCCTCGGTGGCTTTGCGATAAAAGTCCGATAAACCGCGCCAGGCAGCAAACCGCATCACGCCGGCATCATCGAGGAGCAAAATCGAAGCCCGCTCACATTGCAGCCCGCTCAGGATGGCATCCAGCGCCGCATTGTATACAGCCTCAAGCGAATTTGTATGGTGCAGCTGATCGGACAGCTGATATAACGCCGCCTGCTGCCGCGCATATTCCCTTAACTCCTGTTCCGCCTGCTTTCGTTCGGTAATGTCATTCCCATAAAAATTGATATAGCCCGACTCGCGGATCGGGGCCAGTGTGCAGGAGAAGAACTTGCCCTGGTTCTCGATTTCGATAACCTTCTTCTTGCCTGAAATGAATGCCGCTGTGACAGCCTTTTGTAATTCATCCGGGATTCTCTGTTCAGCCTGCTGTGTCCAGGTTGCCAGCACAGATGCACTGGCGTGATTTGCATACAAAATTCTGCCGTCGGGCGTCAGGCGCATAACCGGATTGGGATTCTCCTCCGGCATTCTCGAGATGACCCGGATTTCATCCTGAGCCTTCTTATCCTCCGTGATGTTCTGGGCCACGCCAAAGATCCGTTGGGCCCGGCCTGCATCGTCGTAGACGATTTTTGCATTCACTTCCAGCCAGACCGTTTGGCCGTCTTCAGGATTGATGACGCGATACTGCAGTGAATGCAGATCGCTTCGTTTTTCGACAGCTTTATCAATCGCCTTCCAAACTTCCTGTATATCTTCTGCAGGGCTTAACTTCAACACAGTCTCAAGATTGTTTTGGGGCAGTAAACCGGCCGAAAAGCCGAGCACATGTTCAAAGTTATCCGCAAATGTGAATAACTGCTTCTGTAAATCCAGCTCCCATTTGAACATCCGGGCGGCTTCGGTGGCCAGGCGCAGGCTTTCTGCCGATTCGCGCAGAACTCTTTCCACGTGTTTGCGGTCGGAGATATCCATCACCGCGCCGACCGTATAAAGAGCTTTTCCCTTGGCATCGCGGACGATCGAACGCGTCAATTCCACCCAGACAATCTGCCCATCTTTCCGAACGAAGCGTTTCTCCAGTTCGTAAAACGGGATCTTCCCGGACACGAGCTGTTCATGCAGCCGGCTGTCCATGGCATAGTCATCTTCGTGGGTGCAGTCGCTCACGCTGAGGCGCAACAATTCCTTTTTCGGGTAACCCAAAATACGGCAGAACTCTTCATTAACATCGATATACCGGCCGTCCGGTGAAGCTGCCACAATTCCGATATGAAGATGTTCGTAAG
>JBAVVF010000675.1:0-5172 GCA_049697155.1 Anaerolineales bacterium | reverse complement strand
TTTCTACATGGGCGGTGTGCTGGCGGAATTACTTGCTGAACAAGGATGTAACGTCACGCTGGTCACGCCGGCGCCGCTCATTTCCTACTGGTCCCAATACACGCTGGAACAGGAGCGCATCCAGCACAAGCTGATGAAGCTAGGCGTGAGGTTATATCCTCAAACGATCCTGAGTGAAATCGGGAATGAGCGTGTCCGGTTGACCAACAAAATTTCAGGGGAGGAAGTCGAATTGACCCGTGATGGTATCCTGCTGGCAAGCGATCGAATCCCCACTGATGCGCTGTATTACGCTCTCAAACCTGCGCTCGCGGAAGGCCAATTGCAGTCTCTGCGGATTATCGGCGATGCCGAAGCGCCGAACACGATCGCGCAGGCTGTGTTCTCGGGTCATCTTGCAGCCAGGGAATTCGAGGAGGAACCGGTGGAGGGAACACCGTTCAAGGTGGAGAGAATAACTCTTTGAACCGCGAAGAACCGAAGCTCGCTAAGAAAATCTTTTAATCTTCGCGCTCTTCGCGGTGAAAAGCCTCTACCACACCCGTTCCAGGTCAGGGTTATCCAAAGGTTTCCTGCCCACCTTGGCCATGTCGATCCATTGCCCGTGCACCTTGACGCGCACCACGTCCCCCGTAAAATCAGTCACCGTGTTGCCGTTGTTGTTGAACAGCCAGGATCCGACCGCGAAGATATCCACGGGGACTCCCAGCTTTTCGAACCTGCGGATCTTCTCCGGACTGAACCCGCCCGAGACGACGATCTTCACATTGCGGCAATAGTCGCGCGCCGCATCCTTCCACGCCGCAGGCAGGTCCCAGCCTTCGGAGGCCGAATCCAGCCCCTGACGGACGTTGAAGACCAGGCGCGGGTTGACCCCGAGATCGAGGGCCGGGTCACCCAGAGGCGCAACCGATACATCCCGGACACTTCCACTCGTATCCAGCCGCACCCCATACAGGACATACTTGGCCGCTTCGGCCTGATCGCCGAGGTCGCAGAGTTCCTGATATTTTTTAAACATCGTTTCCAGCACGCGCAGGGTATCGCTGACCGAGTCATTGTTGAAGTCCACCAGCGCGATGCGCGGGATGTTGGCTGGCAGGACGCGCCCAAACTGCATCATGGCCTCAGCCGTGTCGCCGAGGAAGGAGGCGATGGCCGCGTGGGCCACGGTCCCGCCGCCGGCACCGCCCCACCAGTCGCCCTGGGCGTCGGTCGAGACGAACGAGCCGATCTGGTGCGAGAAATCCATGTTGAAGCGCTGGATGGCGATGTTATAGGCATAGCCATCTGCCGCCTGGACTTCGTGCAGGTCGAAACGAGCCGGGAAGAACAGGACGGGTTTGCCGCGGGCCGCCATCAGGGTCTCGTACACATTTGTGGCGACGCGGCTCGAGCGGGTCAGAACGCCCAGAGTCGGTGTTTCAAGCAGGGCAAAATCGCGATAGCGTCCGCGCACCTTGATGACCGGCTCGGCATGCAATGGATTGCCGTCAGATTGAACGACGGTGCCATCCTGCACGGCCCAGACTTCGAGTTGATCCGACGTATCGACAAACCGATCGCCGTCCCAGTACCCCGTGCAATGTCTGAGCATCTCGAGGGATTTGTCCACGCCGACGACAATCGTATTTCCGGCGCGCCGCGTGAACCACTGCATCTCCACCTCGATATCCCCCACCGCGACATCCTGCGGCGAGACATCGCCCGGCAGGTTGTGATGCTGTCCCGAATAGGCATATCCCTCTGCCGCCAGCACCGTCAGCATGCGGCCGATATTCTCGAAGTATTTGTCCGAGTACCAGCCCCGGCGCATGCGTTCGATATCCAGTTTGAAAGTTTCGTTGGTTAGACGTCTGTTGTCAAAGATGCTCACGGTATCCCTTGGCGTTCCATGTCGTTGCGAGCCGCAGGCGAAGCAATCTCATGTAATCACCGAAGAGGAGATTGCTTCGCGGCGTTTGGTCTCGATACGCCCTCTGAGAGCACTCGGGCTACTCGACCAACAACGCCCCTCGCAACGACATAGTTGTTATTAAAAATCTTCCGTCGATTTGACGAGGTGCATTCCGGCTTTCGCGAAGCGCTCGTAGGCCGCGTCGGCTGCCTCGGTGTGATCCACCACGCCCGGGACAACGACCGGAGAGGTACAGTCTTCGAGCAGATAAACTTTTTTGGCGAGTTCGAGGTCGGTCACAGCAATATCCTCGAGCAGGTCGGAGACCGTCCAGGCCACACAATGACTCTTGGCCTGCCCGGCAATGATCAGCCGGTCGACCTCCTGCAGCTGCTGGATGAACCCTGGATCGTGCCTGCCCAGCAGTTCATCCATGGGGCCGCTCAGCACTTCGGGGCCGATCACCGAATAGTTTTCCGTAAAGGGCGTATCCCCTTTGGTCACAATGTCGGTCTGGGACAGCCTTGCGACGGAATGGAAGAATAGCGCCTCTGCCACCGAGGAAACGAGTGCGTGTCCAATGCCGCCCAGCATGGCGTGATAGGGCCAGATGGTCAGCGCGTATTTTCCGCTTTTCTGCAGCGCTTCGGCGTAGTGGATCATCATTTGCTGTCCGTATTCCGCGGCAATCTCAAATTGGTCGGCCAGGGCCGGATTGAACTTCCAAGTGCCAGCCTGCAGTTCAGAAACATGAATGTCCGTATAGGGTGCAGGGTGGTTTCCATCCTTATCCACAAAGAAAATGGCATGGAAGACCTGCATGGTCAGGTGCGTATCCATGGTGGCGGTAATCCGCGTAATCCTGCCCAGGCTGCGATAAATGAACTGGCACAGACGAACGTTGTCCTCCACCGCGCCGCGTCCGCTGCGCCCGCCGACGTAGAGCTCGAAGTCGGGGATGCAGAAGGTATTCTGCACATCGATCAGCATCAGCCAGACCCGGCTCGTATCATCGGCAGCCGGCTGAAGGCTGTGTCGACGCGCCCAGTCCCGGGCCTGGACGGCCCGCTCCTCGTAGGGAATCCGCCAGACCGCGCCGACCTTCTGCGCCTCGAAGAAATCAGGAATTGGTAAGTCAGATGCGTTCATTTCACCTCCGGCAGGATTGTATACCCGCGCATGCGCCTGTCAAGTGTAACACCAGGGGGGCAGTTGACTTTTTACCCTGAAACCCTTACACTACAATAGTGCCGCAGTCATGACCAGCCGGCGGCAGTAAAATCGTTGCTTCAAGGAGAATTTATGGCATCACAGTTTCAGCTTATCATGCGGTCAGGCCCCACACCGGGAGCAGCCTTCGCATTGGAAGGCGATCAACTCACGATTGGCCGTGATTCAACGAATGAGATCGTGATCAACGATGCAGAAATTTCACGCCGCCACGCACGTCTGACCTTCCAGGGCGGGAAGTATGTGCTGGAAGACCTCGGCTCGACGAACGGAACATTTGTAAATGGACAGCGCCTGGCTGGGCCGCGCGTTCTAAAGACCGGCGAAGTCATTTCCTTTGGTGAACAGATCGTCCTGGTCTTTGAAGCCGTGAACTCCGACCCGGGTGCGACGATGGTCTCGCCGCGGGCAGCCGCGATCCCTTCCTCACCCAGACCCGTCGCGCCACCGCCGCCGGCTCCTGCCGAATATGCCGGAAGCGTCCCGGCCAGCCCGGTCCCGGCCGCCGGACTGCCGGCGACCCGGAACAATACCGTGCTGATCGTCAGCGCAGCCGTCATTCTCCTGCTGATCTGTTGCTGTATCAGCGTACTTTTCTGGGTGGATGCCGACCCGACCGGGGCGCGCTGGTGCAGCTTCCCATTCAACATTATCGCTCGAATGCTCGGAAGCGTTTGCCCGTAAAAAATATTTCTCGATCTCCCACACCCTCACGAGGTGAAAACCTCGTGGAGGTGTGTTTTTATTTAATAGTTGCAAAAGCCATCCCAATTGCTATAGAATAGGGATAATCTTACATTCATTCGAGGTCCGGGTATGAGTACTAACCATGTAGGAAAGTCAGGTTTTAGTCAGCGTCCTCCGCGACAAATCCCACGCGACGAGCCGCCATTGGAGCCGGTCCTGGAAGATGTGTCGGCCTCCTCGTCACCGCGCTGGACCTCCACCACCAAGCTTTTGGTCGGCCTGGTCATGGTGGGTATTGTGGCGTTTTTGCTCTATCGTTTCACGAGCCTGCTCACGCCGCTTTTGATGATCTTTATTCTGGCTTATCTTCTTCATCCGGTGGCCACCCTAATCTCGCGCGGCCTGCGCGTTTCGTGGAAGGCGGCTGTGAATATCCTGTACTTCATCATCCTGGTGCTGCTGATCGGCTCACTGACCCTGGGCGGGGTTGGACTGGTGGGACAGGTACAAAGCCTGATCGAGCTGGTGCAAAAGATTGTTGCCGATCTGCCCACCTACATAGAGTCTCTCTCGGGGCAGGTCTTTCAGATCGGGCCGTTTGCGCTGGATATGCGGACCATCGATCTAAGGGCTGTCAGTCAGGAACTGCTTTCCTTTGTCCAGCCTCTGCTCGGGCAGACGGGCACTCTCGTTACCACAGTGGCGGGCGGCGCCGCGGAGATCTTTGGCTGGACGTTCTTTGTGTTGATCGTTTCCTATTTCGTCATGGTCGAAAGCAGTGGATTGCAGAGCGACCTGTTCAAGGTCGAGGTGCCCGGCTATAACGCGGACCTGCGCAAGCTCGGCAGCCAATTAAGCAGCATCTGGAACTCGTTCCTGCGCGGGCAGATCTTCATCTTTACCATGTCCACGCTCATTTACATCGTGGTACTTTCCATTTTCGGCGTGAGGTATGCCATTGGGATCGCCTTTTTGGCCGGGCTGGCGAAATTCCTGCCGTATATCGGTCCGGCAATTACCTGGGTCATTATGGCGCTCGTGACTTACTTCCAGCGACCCACACCCTTTGGCATGCAGGAGCTGTATTATATGTTGATGGTTGTCCTCACCACAACCGTCATCGACTGGATCATCGACAATTTGATTGTGCCGCGCATCATGGCGCGTACGTTAAGAGTCCATCCGGCGGCCGTGCTGGTGACGGCTCTGGTGGCAGCCAATCTCCTGGGCATCCTGGGTGTAATCATTGCCGCACCGTTCCTGGCCTCGCTCATGCTGCTGGGACGCTACATCATGCGCAAGATGTTCGACCTGGATCCCTGGCCCTCGGGGGAACAAGCCGCGGCCCATTCCAATCC
>JBAVVF010000674.1:0-2836 GCA_049697155.1 Anaerolineales bacterium | reverse complement strand
GTCTTAAGACCTGTGAGGTCCTATAATTTACTGTAACAGCAGCCAGGGATTGATCGGAGAGCCGCCCTGGCGGATCTCAAAGTGCAGGTGCGCACCCTGGGAGTTGCCTGTGTTGCCGGCTGCTCCAATGGGCGCTCCGGCTGAAATGCTCTGGCACTGCGCCACAGAGATGACGCTAAGATGGGCGTAGATCGTCACGAACCCGTTGCCGTGATCGATTTGAACGACGTTGCCATACCCATAGTTCCAGCCTCCCTGCGCCTGGGTTACCACGCCGTTATCGGCTGCCCAGACGGATGTCCCCTCTGGGGCGGAAATATCGATGCCGTTGTGGCCATCCTGGCCAAAGTCGTAGCCGGAGAGGAAACGGGCGCCGGCGGGCCAATTGAAGAAACCCTGGCTCTGGTAACCGCCACCGCAGGCACTGCCGCCTGTGCTTTCGCGGGTGACGACCTGGATGAACAGGGGCTGATCGTTCTCCACCGCGCCCGGGATCATGACCCGTGTGCCGGGTGCGACCGTGGGGTTGGTTAGATCGAGGCGATTGCCCGGCCAGAAAATGATATCGTCTGGCTCGACCTCGAATTTCTCAGCGACGGTTTCCACCGTATCGCCGTCCTCCCACTCGTAATACACGCCGTCTGTCGGCGGGATGACAAGTTCCTGCCCCGGCTGAAGATTGGCCGGGCTGCCGTCAAATTCCTCATAGTTTGCCCAGTAGACCGTCTCCGGCTTTAATTTGAAGGTATCCGCAATGGCAAAGACCGAGTCGCCGCGCACCACACGGTATTCTTCAGGCTCGTAACGGGGCTTGTCGGCCGGGATGTTGGTCTTGAGCAGGATCTCCCGCTCGATCGAGCCGAAGGCCTGCGGCCCACCCAAAGCCGGCATCTGGACATTGGGCGGATTCTGGTTTGACCCGGCGGTCGGCACCGGCGCGAGCGCCTCAGGCACGGAACTGGACTGTTTCCACTTGAGCGCCCCCAGGATCATCGCGGCCACAAGCACCGCCGTGACGGCCCAACTAATAATGCTGAAACGATGGTTGTTGAAGAACGATGTGAGTTTGGACATTCGGTAGTTATCTTTATGGAAAATTCCGCTGCAGCGCGGCATTTATGGTGCTTATGTGGCGGGGCGACATAAATGTCGCTTCACGAATCTCTTCCAAGGTTCTCGAGAAATTCCTGGTTGTTGCGGGCGCGGTCGAGGCGGGTGACGATTGCCTCGGTTGCGACAGATTGATCCATGCCGGCGCCGGCAGGCTGCGGCGAGGTCATCTGAATGTACATACGGCGCATCAGCCAGACGCGCTGCAGCAGATCGGGTCCAAGGAGCAGGTCCTCGCGGCGGGTGGAGGAGCGTTCGATATCCACGGCCGGGAAGATGCGGCGTTCCTGCAGTTTGCGGGAAAGTATAAGCTCCATGTTGCCTGTGCCTTTGAACTCTTCATAGACCACGTCGTCGAGGCGTGACCCGGTGTCCACCAGGCAGGTCGCGATGATCGTCAGGGAGCCGCCTTCCTCGATGTTGCGCGCCGCACCGAAGAAGCGCTTGGGCGGGTAGAGCGCCGAGGGATCCATACCGCCCGAGAGCGTGCGCCCCGACGGGTTCACGACAAGGTTGTAGGCACGTGCCAGGCGGGTGATCGAGTCCATCAGGATTACCACGTGGCGGCCGATCTCGACCAGCCTCTTCGCCCGCTCCAGGGCGAGCTCGGCGGTGCGCACGTGTGAAGTGACCGGCTCGTCGAACGTCGAGGCGACAACTTCGGCATCCACCGAGCGATCCATGTCGGTCACTTCTTCCGGGCGCTCACCGATCAGGGCAACGATCAGGTGGACATCCGGGTATTTGGTTGAAATCGAGTTCGCAATCTGTTTGAGGATTGTGGTTTTCCCCGCTTTGGGAGGTGACACGATCAGCCCGCGCTGGCCGCGACCGATCGGGGCAATCAGGTTGATCAGGCGCGGAGCCAGCGTGTCGTGATCGGTTTCCAGGTCGAAGCGTTTATCCGGGAAGATCGGTGTCAGGGTTTCGAATACCGGCCGGTGCGCAGCGTCTTCGGGGTCCACGCCGTTGATCGATTCGACCTTCAGCAGGCCGAAGTGCCGTTCGCTCTCACGCGGCGGGCGCACCTGCCCGATGACCAGGTCGCCGGCTCGCAGCTCGTGGCGGCGCAGCTGAGCCTGTGAGACATAGACATCCTGGTCGCTGATCCGGTAATTGGTGGCCCGCAGGAAGCCGATGCCTTCGCTCATAATTTCGAGGATGCCGCCCCGCAGTTCGATGCCCTCTTTTTGCGCCTCGGCCTCGCGGATCGCCATGGCAAGCGTCTCTTTCTTCAGGCGATTGGCATTGGGGATGTTCAGTCCCTTTGCAATGCCGCGCAGCTTTGCAAGAGGTTCGTTCTCAAGTTCTAGTATTTTCATATTCTTTTCTCATTGGATGAAATGTTGGATTGGAAAGCAAAATAGCCCAGAATGCACCCAGCAAACTGGTGAAGTCCCTTAGGTTGTGGAGAGATGTGGATTTTCGTTCAAGGTCTATTCACGCGGAACCCGTGCAGGTTAGATCGCCGTGCATCCGGATTACGCAATCATGAGTCTGTAAAGTAACTGGGGAGTTGCCAGTATTATAGCATGTTCAGTTAAGCGGTGCAAGCCGGATTTGATGTTTTGAGGCTTTCAAATCTGTGAGAAGGGCTTTTTTGAAACATGCGAATCGGAGTTTCATGTGTCGTCCAGAATCTGATTCTGTAGGTTCCAAAGGCGGCGGTAGAGTCCCTGCTGGTTCAATAGTTGTTCCTGTGTGCCACGCTCCACAATCCGGCCCC
>JBAVVF010000673.1:0-6431 GCA_049697155.1 Anaerolineales bacterium | reverse complement strand
CTATTAATTAGACCTGCGTCATTGCGAGCGCAGCGAAGCAATACCCACGCAAACGAATAGATTGCTTGCCACAGGCACGCTTCGCAGTCGTTGTGGCGTCAAAGCCGCCTCTCCTCGCGATGACGTTTATTTTCAGGAGGAAGAGTGAAACATTACAAGTATCTCATTATCGGCGGCGGGCTGGCAGGCGACGGCGCGACCCAGGGCATCCGGGAGCTCGACACAGAAGGTTCGATCGGCATGATCAGCATGGAGCCTGACCCGCCCTACATGCGCCCGAATCTCTCGAAGGGCCTCTGGAAAGGCCGCCCGGTCGAGAAGATCTGGCGCAAGACAGAAGATCGGGGTACCGAACTCCGCCTCAATCGCCAGGCAATTGAACTTGATCCAGCGAAAAAACATATCCGTGACAGTGCGGGCGATGAATACGGCTACGACAAGCTGCTGCTCGCCACCGGCGGCTCACCCAATCATTTGCCGTTTGGCAATGGACACATCATCTACTATCGCAATTTTCAGGACTACCAGCATTTGCGTGCGCTGACCCAACAGGGCGATCACTTCGTTGTGATCGGCGGGAGCTTCATCGGCTCGGAGATCGCCGCGGCCCTGACGATGGTCGGCAAAAAGGTGACGATGATCTTTCCAGAAGGTTCGATCAGCGAAAACATCTTCCCGGGCGATCTTTCCCATTTCCTGAACGATTATTATCGCGAAAAAGGCGTGGAAGTAGTGACCGGCGACACGGCCGCCAGCGTCCAAAAGGAGGGCGACCGCATCATAATCCGCACCGGGAGCGGGCGGGCCTTCGAAGCAGATGGTGTCGTGGCCGGCATCGGCATCCATCCCAACCTGGATCTGGCGAAGGCGGCCGGCCTCAAAGTGGACAATGGCATCGTTGTAAACGAGCGCCTGGAAACATCCCTCCCGGATATCTATGCAGCCGGTGATGTGGCCAATTTCTTCCATTCGGCGCTCGAGAAGCGGACCCGCATCGAGCACGAGGATAATGCCGTCCAGATGGGCAAGGCCGCGGGACGCAACATGGCCGGCGCGGGTGAGCCATACACACACGTGCCCATGTTCTACTCCGATCTGTTCGACCTCGGTTATGAGGCCGTCGGCGAAATGAGCAGCAGGATGAAAACTGTGGCAGACTGGCAGCAGGAGCCTTTCAAGAAAGGCGTGGTCTACTACATGGATGACGACCGCGTGCGCGGGGTATTGTTATGGAATGTCTGGGAAAAGGTCGAAGAGGCGCGTGCGCTGATGAGGGAGCAGGGTCCCTTCGAAGAGAAGGATTTGAAGGGAAGGATAGCTGGCTAAGAAAGCAGGGACACAACTGATTGTGTCCCTGCTTTTATATTCCAGGCGCAAATATTGGATCTATTTCCTGCCTTCGTTATCCCCCAACGCCGCGATCGCCCGCAGCAACCCCATGATCATCACGCCAAGCTGCACTCCCTCTCCGGTGGAGAGGCTGAGCTCAGTCCCGGTCTTCTCGGCCCGGCGCTGCAGCATCATTGCCGCGACCAGGCCTGTCGCGGCCCCGATCAGCGCGCCGAAGAGCAAGGTTCTATTTTTATTCATAATCCATTTCCTCTCTATTTGCTTGAGCCGCCGTCCTTTGCGAAGCACTCCTGTGGAGCGGCGGCGTCCCCGCCGCCGGGAGCAACCGGAGCAGGAATATTATTTCCTTCCTAAAAGTGCTTTGATGGTTGCGCCAATCCCATCCAGATAGATAATCGGTTTGACCGGTATGTCCGCGGCGCGGCGGACGCGAATGGCAAGCTTGTGAACAAAATTCTGGGCCTGGCTCGTATAGGTGGGTGCAATCCCGAGCAGACGTGCCAGCAGGTAAATGAGTCCACCCAAAAGCACCAGAAAAAACAATCCCATGATAAAGACCGGGACAGTGATCCACATCGTGGAGATCGCGGCCCAGCGGGCCACGTCACCGCCCCACTGAAACGTCGCGACGTTGATCAGGACCACCACCCCGATGAACAGGAGCGCTGCCAGCACCATCGGCAGGACGATCTGGCTCATCAACTGCCTGCGATGCCGCTGATACGATGGGTGAACGGGTTTGGGAAGTTCAGCTTTCATCGGCTTTATTGTAGCATAAGACCCCCGGTGGCGCTGAAGCGCCGCATCCCCCAAAACCCTTAGAAGGCATAAGGGTAATTATCCAAGAATTTCAACGCGGGAGATGCACGGGGCGGCCTGACGCGCCTCGCCCAGGCACGCCAGAACCGCCCCGGCATCAGGGGAACTGGACTTGACCGATATTATTTAGGTTAGGACCTCACAGGTTTTTAAAACCTGAGGTCTGTTTTTACCGACGATTCCTCAGAAAGGTCGGGATATCAAGATCGTCCTTGTTGACAGACGGCAGAGGCGTCGATTTCGGCTCATTCGTCGCAAGGTTCGCATTCACGCTCACCGATTCGGACTGCCGCGTGTAGGCAGACGTATCCACTCGTCTGGTTTCCGTGCGGGGCTGGCGCTCCAGGGCCCGGCGCGGCATGCTGCTGCGCTCGAATCCGGTCGCGATGACCGTAATACGGATGTCATCGGCCATGTTCGGGTCGATGACCGCGCCGAAGATCATGTTCACATCCGGGTGAGAGGTCTCACGGATGATGGCCGCGGCCTGGTTCACCTCGAAGAGAGTCATGTTGGGACCGCCCGTGACGTTGAACAGGACGCCGCGCGCGCCGTCGATCGTGATGTCGAGCAGCTGGCTCGAGATCGCGGCCTCGGCAGCCTTCTTCGCCCGTTCGTCGCCCGAACCGTTTCCAACCGCCATGAGGGCCGCGCCGCCCTCGGACATGATCGCGCGCACATCCGCGAAGTCCAGGTTGATCAAGCCCGGGATGGTGATCAGCTCGGAGATGCCCTGGATACCCTGGTGCAGGACATCGTCCGCCAGGCGGAAGGCATCCTGCAGGGAAGCGCGCTTGTCGGCAACCTGCAGCAGACGGTCATTGGGGATGGCAATTAACGTGTCTGCGTGCTCCTTCAGTTTGCCGATGCCGTCTTCGGCCGACTGCAGACGGCGCATGCCTTCGAACGTGAAGGGCCGCGTCACCACGCCGATGGTCAGCGCGCCGCTTTCCTTGGCGATCTGCGCCACGACCGGGGCCGCGCCGGTGCCCGTCCCGCCGCCCATACCCGCCGTGACGAAGCACATATCGGAGCCTTTCAGCACCTCATAGAGCTCGTCTGCGGATTCTTCCGCAGCCTTGCGGCCGATCTCGGGATTGCCGCCCGCGCCGAGGCCGCGGGTGAGCTTGTCACCGAGTCGGACGCGGGTGCCGGCTTTCGACAGCATCAGGGCCTGGGCGTCGGTATTCACGGCAATGAATTCGACACCCTGGATGCCTTCATCGATCATGCGATTGACGGCGTTCGAGCCGCCGCCTCCCACACCGATGACTTTGATGCGGGCGAAGGCTTCTGCGGGTCTTTCTTCGTGCTGTTTACTGGTCGAGTCCATAACAACCTCCATCAAACATTGGATCTTATGATGCTTGCATTGAGTCCGTAGCAAAAAATTCCACGGTTATCCTGATCCCAGCCGCGCCGGGTCAAGTTACGGCAAAATCCTTCCGATCAATTTCCTCACAAAACTAAAATCCATACGCTTTTCTCCTTTCGAGCGGCGACCGCGTCCGACGTTCAGATCACGATCCTGCATTGACATGGCCCAGCGCAGCAGACCTACGCCGGTCGAATAAGCCGGTGAGTTCAGACGATCCACCAGGCCGGATAAATTCTCAGGCTGTGCAGTGCGGACCGGCATGTTCAACGCTTCAGATGCAATGCGTTTGATGCCGGGCAGGGCTGAGGTGCCGCCGGTCAGCACCATGCCGGCCGGCAAAAGCCCGTCGTAGCCGGAGCGCTTGATCTCCTGCAGGGTCAGCGAGAAGACCTCCGCGATGCGCTCCTGGATGATGTGCGCCAGGTCCTGACGATTGATCTGCACCGGGCCTTCTTCGCCAAACGGCCGGATCGTGAAATATTCCTCCGAACCGACTTCACTGCGCACGGCATAGCCCTGCTGCTTTTTGATCTCCTCGGCCTGTTCGAAGGGCAGGCGCAGCCCGTGCGCGATATCCTGCGTGATGTGATTGCCGCCGACGGCCAGCACCATCGTATGCCAGACATCCCCGTTGACGTAGATCGCCAGGTCGGTGGTGCCGCCGCCGATGTCGCAGACTGCCACGCCCATCTGGCGTTCCTGATCGGTCAGGACCACTTCACCGGAGGCCAGCGGGTTCAACACGAACTGCTGGATGTCCACGCCCGCCGCGCCGGCGCACTGGCGCAGGTTGTCCACGGTGGCGGCCGAGGCCGTGATGATGTGCGCCTCCACTTCCATACGGTAGCCATGCATCCCTTTTGGGTTGCGAATGCCATCCTGTCCATCCACGCTGAAGCCGCGCTGGATGACGTGAATGATCTCGCGGTCGTGCGGGATGGCGACTGCCCGGGCCTGTTCGAGGGCCTGATCGATGTCGTATTGCTCGATGATGTTCCCGTTCACAGCGGCCGCACCCCGGCTGTTCACCGACGAAACGTGCGCGCCCGCCATGCTCACCAATGCCGACGTGATCTCCAGCCCGGAGGTGGACTCAGCCTTCTTGACCGAGCGCGTGATCACCTGCGAAGCTGCGGCCAGGTCCACGATGATGCCTTTGCGGATGCCTTCCGAAGGTTCGATGCCAACGCCGAGGATGCGGATGGACTTGTCGTCCTCCACTCGTCCAACCAGCGTGCACACTTTGGTTGTGCCTACGTCGATGCCTACAACAATTTCTTCCATAGTTCCTTTGATCACCTATCGGGCAGGTTCGCCCGTCTACTCGCTCATCCTGTAATAGGGTGCAGTCGGGTACGTCACATTGACCACGGCCGGCCGGATGCCTCTCTGGGTCAATGAAGCCATCATCGAGTCATACACACGCATCTTCAGCTCGACATCCGCGGCCCGCGTCCCAAAATAGACGCGCCAGCCGCGCGGGTCATTCCAGCCAAAGCCAAAGCTTGCATCGTACAGGATCGGCACCCCGGGCGGGACGTGCCCGCCCAGTTTCTTCAGCGCCTGGACCATCTCGGCGGAGATGAAGGGGGCAGGTGTCAATGGGTCGGGAGACACGTTGCCCTCCGTTGGAGGAGCCGAAAGGGCTACGACGGAGATCAGCCCGGGGTCATCGCCGCGCGGCCGGAATGCGACGCCATCCTCCGCCACCCAGGTGTATCCGCCGCCCTGCTCCCAGCGGACCACAGGCCTGCGCTCGAGGACGACAACGGAAACAACATTCGGCAGGGCAACGGTCACTTTGGCGAAAACAATTTCCGGGTAGTTGAGCCGGAGACGGGTTTCCAGATCCGCAGGGACGACGGTGACAATCGGCTGCCCGGCAATGTTCAATGCCGAGTTGATCTCGCCCGCAGACAGCACCTGGTTGCCGGTCACCTGTGCTTCCACGACACGGAAGTCCGGCAGGTTGAAAGCACAGTACAAGCCCGCGCCCAACAGAGCCACGATGATGAACGACAGCAAGCGCGGCCCCAGGCGCGGACGCGGGATATGGAGGCTGCGCATCTCCGCGCCCGGCGCAACCGGCAGGAGCGCGATCTGGAAGCGGCGGCGTGTGCTGCTGGCACGCGGGGTCCGGCGTTTCGGCTTGGCAGGCTCCCGCTCGGTGCGCGTCGTGATCGCCGGAAGGGGCCGTGTGGCTTCCTTGGCGGCACGTTGCGTCCGTTTGGCATTCTCCTTTTCACGGCGCAGACGAACGAGCTCGGCCCGGGTGACTTCTCTCTTTTCGCTCATGCGGCACTCCGAAATGTGTGCGAGGTGCGATCGCGGTCGGCTTTGCGTTCCATGGCCAGCTCGATCAGGCGATCGACCAGTTTGCCATAGGGCAGTCCACTGGCTTCCCAGAGCTTGGGATACATGCTGATCTGGGTAAAGCCCGGGATGGTGTTCAATTCATTGAGATAGACCTGGTTCGTATCCTTCTCAACGAAGAAATCGACCCGCGCCATACCTCCGCAATCGATGGCCTTATAGGCCCGCACTGCATATTCACGGATCCGGTTGCTGACTTCATCGGGCAGCGGGGCCGGGATCACCAGCCCGGAGGTGCCGTCGATGTATTTGGATTCGTACGAATAAAACTCACGGCTCGGCAGCACTTCGCCGCAGACGGAGGCGGCCGCTTCATCGTTGCCCAGCACGCTGACTTCGATCTCGCGCGCGTTGACCACGCCATGCTCAATGAGGATGCGGCGGTCGAAAGCCGCGGCTTCCATCAGGCCCTCGCCCAAATCCGAGCGATTGTTGCACTTGGAGATGCCCACCGACGAGCCCAGGTTGGCGGGCTTGGCGAAAAGCGGATACGCTCCAAGCGCCTCAGCCT
>JBAVVF010000672.1:0-16348 GCA_049697155.1 Anaerolineales bacterium | reverse complement strand
CAACATCGCGAAGCTGGCCAGCAAAAAAAGAAGCGCGGCAAGTCCTGCAAATGACAGGCCAATCCCAATTTCAAACAGGGAATGATCGAACAGACCCTGAAAGAGCGGCGCGCCCCAGGCAAGGATTGCCGTATTGACAGCGCTTTGAAACAACCGTGCCAGCCACCATGCTCCCGTTAATAAAGGCGAAGAAAACAGGTGGCCGAGCTGCAACCCCACATCAGTCGCCGAGCGCTCATTTTGAAACAGAAAGAATCTCCAGAACAGAAACCCCACCGGGATCAGCGCCGCAACCGCCCAGGCGCGCGTTGCCAAAATGCCTTTCCGGATGAAGGAAAGGGTCCCCTGCTCGTGCTGGATCAGTACAAACACGCATAACCACCGGAAGACTTCCATACCAAACGAAAAATCGAGGAGTGCAATATATGCCCAGCCGGTAAGGATCGAACCGATCCATGCAAAAATTCTGGGGAGTGGGCGCGTGGTTCTGACCGCCTGCAACGTCAGGGCGATGGAAAGCGTCTCCAAAAAGGAGCTCAGGATCCTGGGCTGGTTTTCAAAACCTTCCATCCAGCGGAGATAACCCGGGTAGAGCGTAAACAGGAGCGCCATCATAAAAACAGCCAGGCGCTGACCGGGCCAGAGCTGGCGAAAAAGCCACAAAGCAGCCAGTCCGCCCATCACGCGCCAGAGAAACGAGCTCATATGATAAGGAAAGGGCCTTGCACCAAACAACCGGTAATAGGCTTCAAAAAGCGGTCCGCGGGCCGGTCGATCGATGCTGAACATTTCCTGGTATGTCCCGGGGCCGCCGATCTGACGATCCATGATGTAGTACCAATCGTCACGATATACGGTTGCCTGGCTGAGATGAGGCAGGTAGGTCACCGCAGCAATCATCAAAATCAGTACTATTTCCACCAGGGATGTCTGGCCGAATTTGCGCAAATTAGTCATGCATAGCTCTTTTCGTCGTCATTTGTGTTGTGTAGCCGTCAGGGATGCCCTTTGAATTTTACCAAACAAAGATTTCCGTCAAGTGATGTCCATGCATGGACCTTTTCATAATCCCGCCTTCAATCTCCTCATGCACTCCCCCTTGCCATTCCCAGTGACCCGGGTATGCCGCATCCCTCATTTCCATATCTCGAAAGCCAGCTGCTTCACTTTGGGGCGGCGCTGGGCCCTGGCCGAGAGCAACACCGCGCGCCCGATCTCCGATCGAGTAAAGACAATCTTCCCACCACCCATGTACTTTTTCCAATGATTCTTCAATGGTTGAACTTCAATCCAAACTGACTTCATAGTCTGCCGGTGCTTCTTTGATCCCCAATAAAGCCATCAACACATCCGGCGGCACATCCCCATCGGGCAAATCCGTTTTATAAAGCTGGGCATTCTCGGCCCGTTCGCGCAGGGACCGCCACAGGACCTGCCGCTCATCCCCGTCGACAACAAGATCGTTGAGCGTCCGGGCCTTGAGCAGATATTCCCCCGTCGTATACAAAAACGTGATCCGCTTCCATTTCCCGGCCACAATCGGTGCCTTCAGCTTCTCCAGCGGACCGATTTGAATCTTGTAATACTCTTCCCTGGCGCGTGGATGATCCGCCTCGTCCTTCAGGAGTTCGGCGCGGGTCGTCAGCTCGTGGCCGCGCACTTCGGAGACGTACTCGATCCGTCCGCCGCGCGCGCCAAAGGCCGAGGTTTGGTAAAAGGCCAGGTAGTCCACCGCGACAACTTTCGGGGCGGTGCGAAGCGGGATGCGGTACCACCCTAAAAGCCGCGCGATCTCCAGATCCCGAGGGGTGGGCAGGAGACAAACCAGGATCAGTGACGTGGGCTGTAACATAATAATAATTATACGTCAGCCTGCGGGATTGATGGTTGATTTTCCCGGGCATTTCCCGTATAGTTGAATAGTGAGATTCACCGGAAGCCAGGTCGCATGAATGAAACGCTCACAGCCCTGGGGAAAAAGCTCCGCCTGCGCCGCGCGGGCAATCTGGATTCGTCGACCCATCCGTCCTCTCAATGGATTTTTTATCTCGCCGCCAGCTTCTACTTTGGAGCCGTCTTTTTGCGTACGGTTCTTGTCTACCGGTACGCCCCGGAACTTGGCCAAATCCTGGGGATGCTGTCCATCTGGCTGCTCCTGGCGGTCAGCCAGCCGGTCATCTCCCGCCGGTGGCCGCAATACTTCCCCATCTATCTGACACTTCAAACGCTGCCGGTCTTTTTCCTGCTCAGCCTGTCGGATTTCTCGGACTTCTTTGCGACGCTGCTCATCATCCTCAGCATGCAGGTTATGCTGCACCTGAGAGCCGGAATCGGCGCGGCATGGATCGCATTTTGCGCGCTGGCCATGACGCTGATATTGAGCATAAATTATGGCGCCGAAGCCATTGCGCTTTCCCTGATCTTTACTGCCGGGAATGTACTCCTGGGCTCCTATGCGCTGGCAACCCGCCGCGCCCAGGCCGCCCGCGATCAAAACCAGAAGTTAGTCCGGGAAGTTCAGGAAGCCAATCGCCAGCTGGAAACCTATCTGGCCCAACTGGAAGGAATGGCCGCGGCGCGCGAGCGCAATCGTCTGGCGCGCGAGCTGCACGATTCCGTGACCCAGACCGTGTTCAGCATCACGCTCACCGCTCAATCCGCGGCGCTGCTACTGGAGCGTGATCCGGCCCGTGCCGGAGAGCAGCTGGATCACCTGAATAACCTGGCTGAAAGCGCCCTGGCCGAAATCCAGACGCTGATTTCGGAATTGAATCCCGGGAATGCCGTGGGACT
This sequence comes from Anaerolineales bacterium, assembly GCA_049697155.1. Classification (GTDB taxonomy): domain Bacteria; phylum Chloroflexota; class Anaerolineae; order Anaerolineales; family Villigracilaceae; genus Defluviilinea. The sequence goes on along the minus strand of JBAVVF010000672.1, from coordinate 13,555 downwards.
GATTCCCGCCCTGCGCCAATATTTGAGCGGCAGCCGCTTCCACGAGAAGTTGTCGGTGGCGCTGGAGGTGAAGGGAAAACAGTCCCTGGAGCCGGCAGAGGCGCAGGGACTCCTGCGCATCGTCCAGGAGGCGCTCAACAACACGCTGAAGCACGCCCAGGCCGATCGGGCGCAGGTGAGACTGCATCTGGATGAACCCTGCTGGATGGAAATCGAGGATCAGGGCCGCGGTTTCGACCTGCAGGAGGGCCAGCGCAGCGGCGGAATTGGACTGGGGAGCATGTGCGAACGCGCCGCAGAGATTGGCTGGGACCTTCAAATCATCACGGCGCCCGGGGCCGGCAAGCGCCTGCGCGTCGAGCGGAAAAGAAAGGCAGGGACGATCACATGACGGAGAAAATCAAAGTCCTGATCGTGGATGATCATCAGGTGGTCCGGCAGGGACTGCGTACGTTTCTGGAGCTGCAGGAGGATATGCAGGTCGTCGGGGAAGCCGGTGATGGAACGGAAGCTGTCGAGCGGGTCCGCCAGCTTGAACCAGATATCGTTCTGATGGATCTGGTCATGCCCCGGCTGGACGGCATCGCGGCCACGCGCCAGGTCATGGCGCTGGGTTTGCCCGTCCGGGTGATCGCGCTGACCAGCTTTACCGAGGACGACAAAGTCTTTCCGGCGATCCAGGCCGGCGCCTCCAGCTACCTGCTGAAAGACGTCTCGCCCGACGAGCTGGTGGAGGCCATCCGGGGCGTCCAGCGCGGCGAGGCGCGCCTGCACCCCGATATAGCCCGCAAATTGATGGAGCAGGTTGCCAGTCAGGCCGGTTCATCTCATGAACCCCATGTAGGCGAAGTCACCGAACGGGAACGCGATGTCATTCGCCTGGTGGCGCGCGGCTGCAGCAACCAGGAAATCGCCACAGAGCTGGTCATCAGCGAGAAGACCGTCAAGACACACATCAGCAATATTTTGAGCAAGCTGCACCTGAAGGATCGAACGCAGCTGGCCATCCATGCCATCAAGGCAGGACTGGTCGATCAGGAATGATTTCGTTGAGGAGTTCAAGCGTGTCAGCCTCAGTGGAGCGCACCACCCCCATTAAGCCAAGCCGGATTGCTTTGATTGCGATCTATCTGGTCTTCGCGGCTGTGGCCATCCGCACGCTGACCTACGAGGAGATCCAGGCTCTTCTGCCGCGCTATCTATGGCTGGAGCTGGTCTATATCGTCCTGTTCACGGCATTATTTTGGAAACCAGACATTCCAGGCTGGCTGAGGCACCTGTACTTCGTGCTTCAATCCGCCCTGGTTTGGACCATCCTTTCCTTCTACCCGGACTTCGATTTTATTGTCGTGCTTTTCCTGCTTTTGAGCTACCAGGCCGCGCTATTTTTCAGCGGGCGCGTACGCTGGCTCTGGATCATCCTTCTGGCTGCGCTCACCGGCGGATCGTTGATGTTCTACCTGGGCCCCCTGCGAGGCCTGGCCCTCTCCCTCACAACCATAGCCTCCGAGATCGTCATCCTGTCCTACGTGATCGTAAACCAGGAGACGGAAAGCGCCCGGAAGAAGAGCCAGGCATTGCTGGACGAATTACAGGCAACTCATGAACAATTGGAATCCTACATGGCCCAGGTGGAGGAATTGACGGCCATCGAGGAACGCAACCGTCTGGCACGTGATCTGCACGATACGGTCAGCCAGCTGATCTTCAGTATCTCGCTTACCAGTCGTTCCGCGCAGCTGCTTCTGAAGAAAGACCCGGCCCGCGTCGGGGAGGAGATCGGCCGCCTGCAGAATGTAAGCGGCGCCGCCCTGAGCCAGCTCCGCTCGCTCATTACACAATTACGCCCACCCCAAAAAGCCTGAAATAACAATAGACATCTTGCATAAGTAACTCAAGTTGCTGCCTTGAAGTAACGGCTTCAGCAGTTCATTCTCCATCACAAGCGACTGAAGTCGCCACTACACCGGGCAGTAAGGCTTCATTACGGGCGTGTAAATGCTCTTTACATGCGTGCACAGTCTCTGCGCGGGCGTGTAAATGCTTTTTACATGCGTGCATAGTCTTTGCGCGGGCGTGTAATGCTCTTTACATGCGTGCAAACAGTGGATTTATGGCAAAAAATGGCTGAATCTCTCCGAAAACCCTCACTTTCTCTCCCAAATTCAGACCTAACAGGTCTCCGCGGCACCTTTGCCACCCTGGCATCGCCGGCCGCGCGGCAAGCTGGCTTACTCGCGCGGCCGAGAGACCTGTTAGGTCTCCCCCTGCGTCCTACGACTTGCGATGTAGGCCTGCATCCTAAGTCCGAGCAAAAAGATCAGCCTTCCTCTCTAGCTCAAGTTCAATCCTTCGCCAGATGTGTAATCACAGTCCGGCGCGTATAGTAAGCGCATGGTTACTATCCGAGTGTTGATCGTGGACGACGTGGAACAGGTGCGGCGGGACCTGCGCACTCTGTTGACCCTGGTCGGTGGCATCGAGATCGTCGGCGAGGCGGGTAACGGGCTTGAAGCAATTCAATTGGCAAAAGCCCGGTTGCCTGAAGTCGTTTTGATGGATCTGGAGATGCCGGTCATGGATGGTTATGAAGCGACACGTCAGATCAAGGAAACCCAATCGGCCTGCCGTGTGATCGCCCTGAGCATCCATGCCGGCGAGACAGAACGGCAGCGGGCCCTCCAGTCCGGGGTCGACGCATTCGTCGTCAAGGGTGCGGCCCTCGGAACACTGCTGGATGCCATTCACAATACACCGACATACGGGCAAATGCCCAAAGGAGAAAAAAAATGAACACCAAACATTTATTGACAGCCAGCCTGGCGGGCGGCCTGGTCAGCACGGTGCTGACCAACGCCCCTGTCCTGAACCTGATCAACATCCTGCTCTGTGCAGGCTTCTGGATCGGGCCGCTCCTGGCAGTCTGGCTCTACCGGCGCCTCGACGGGGCCCTGACCCTTCGTCAGGCCATCCTGACCGGCATCCTGGCCGGCGCCTGGCACGGACTGTTCGGCCTGCTGCTCAGCCCGCTGGGACTGGCCGGCGCCGGCGGCCTGCTGAACGGGCTGCGATCCATCCTGCCTGTTCAGGATTGGCCGGACGTGGAATCCGCTCTGACCGGCATCAACGGCATGTTGTTCAACCTTTTCGGAGCGGCATTCGATCTCGCCCTGGGCTTTGTCGGCGGGCTGATCGGCAACGCGATCTTTGGGAAGCGCCGGGTGGCGGCCCAGTAATTCGCAAGGGCGACCCGCCATGGTGAGGTAAATGCCTTGAACGACCATGACGGGTTGCCCCTTCCTAATGAACACACAGGAGGTGTGAAATGAAAGTAACCCATACTTCGACAATGAAAACGACTTCAAGCCCGTGGAGCGGGCTGAAGCAGGCCATCCGCCTGATTCTGGCGGCCTTCGGCTGGACAGTGCTGATGCTGACCACCCTGCTGACCGCCTACCTGACCGGCTGGATCCTCTTTGCGGCAGTTAGAGTTGGCCGGGGACCTGATGAGGAGATCATTCCTCTATTTTTGATCCTCCTCGCGATCACGCTCGCGCTGGCCTGGCTGCTCGGCAGGTTCCTGGTCCCGGCACGCGCGGTGCGGAAGGTCGTCCTGACTATCGTCCTGCTGGTGCTGATCGCGGAAGGGATCTGGACCCAGGTCTATCCTGACCAGGCACTTTACTGGGCCAGGCAGCTTGGCTGGGGTGAATCAAGTTTGAAGGACTATGAATTATTCCCCGAACGCGCCGTCAGCAACGCTGCACCGGCCTTCCACTTCGAGCAGGGACTGTCTCCAGAACTATTCCAGACTGTGGAATATCACTCCGAGGGCAAGCTGAAGCAAATGGACTTCGAGGAGTTCCTCCAGTCCACGCAGACCACGTCCTTCATCGTTATCAGGGATGACACGATCCTCTACGAAGGCTACTTCAACGGATACAGCCGAGACTCTGTCGTGACTTCCTTCTCGATCGCCAAATCATTCACTTCCGCCCTGGTCGGGATCGCCATCGACGAAGGTTACATCGGCAGTGTGAACGATCTGATGATCACTTATCTCCCTGAACTCAAAGGGAGAGGTCTCGACAGTGTCACGATCCGGGACCTGCTCATGATGTCGTCGGGGGTCCGCTTTATCTCGGATGATGAGGGCTCTTCCTTTCTGGGGGAACTGACGCAGTTCACGGACAGCGGGCTGAGCTACAGTTATCCTGACCTGCGCGACCGCGGATTGCGCGTCCAGCCCGACGGAAAAGCTCCGGGCACGGAATTCAACTACAACAACTACAATCCCATCCTTCTGGGCATGATCCTCGAACGGACGACCGGGCGGCCCGTCTCTGAGTACCTGCAGGAAAAGATCTGGGAACCTCTGGGCATGGAATATCCCGCCTCGTGGAGCCTCGACAGCCAGAAGAGCGGCTTCGAGTTGATGGGCTCAGGCGTCAATGCCCGCGCCATCGACTTTGCAAAGTTCGGCCGACTCTTTTTGAACGACGGTAACTGGAACGGCACGCAGATCATTTCATCAGACTGGGTGCTCGAGTCCACCTCCCCCGCCCCGAACGACCAGCGGTCATGGCGTTCCGATGCCGATTGGAAAGAGGCGAACGGCTACTACAAATATATGTGGTGGGGAAAGTTCAATCCCGATGGTGGCTACGATTACGCGGCAGTCGGTCACCTCGGACAGCGGATCTACGTCGATCCGCAGACGAAGATGATCATCGTCCGCTTCGGACTGGATTACGGCGGCGTGGACGCGTGGGAAGAAGTCTTCCAAAGCCTCATCGCCGACGTGAGCGAACAGACGACCAGCCTTCCATCCCTGGAAGGCTGGCAGGTCAGCACGCCGGAGGAACAAGGCTTCGACTCGGCCAGGCTGGCCGAAGGTCTGCTGGCGATCAGGGAGAACGGGACCGCCATTCACAGCCTGATGGTCATCCGGGACGACGCGGTCATCCTCGATGCTTATTTCGATCCGTACAACGGCTCGACCTACCATGATCTCGCTTCGGTCACGAAAAGCGTGATGACCACGCTGATCGGCATCGCGGCCGACCAGGGCAGGCTCAGCCTCGACGACTCGCTGCTTTCCTTCTTCCCCGACCGTCCGATCGCGGACCGCGACGAACGCAAGGAAAAGATTACGGTCCAGCATCTGGCCAGCATGAGCTCCGGGCTGGACTGCGATCCCATCGATGATGCCACCTCGATGATGGCCAGCCAGGACTGGGTTCAGTTTGCCTTCGACCTCCCGATGGTTTACGAACCCGGCACACATTTTGTCTATTGCAGTCCGGGAATGCATCTTCTCTCTGCCATTCTGCAGCAGGCAACCGGGATGACGGCGCTTGAATTTGCACAGCAAAATTTGTTCGGGCCGCTCGGCATCACAAATGTGTACTGGCCCGCCGACCCGCAGGGCGTGACCCACGGCTGGGGCGATCTATGCCTGCAGCCTCATGATATGGCCAAGCTTGGCTCCCTGTTCCTGCATCAGGGCGAGTGGAAAGGCCGGCAGATCGTTTCGCGCACGTGGGTGGAGAGTGCACTGCAGGTACACATGCAGGGCACAGGCAAGATCGAAGATTACGGCTATGGCTGGTGGATCGGGCAGCCGTCCAACGAGCCGGAGTTCCTGGCGACGGGCAACGGCGGGCAAAAGATCAAAGTCTACCCGCGCCTGAACCTGATCGTTGTGATGACCGGGGGCGGCTTCGAGTTCTCGGAGATCGAGCCATACTTTCTCGCCGCCATGAGCGATATGGAAAAGCCGCTGCCTTCCAACCCGGCCGGAGTCGCCAGCCTGAAGGCCGCCGTATCAGCTATTGTCCAGGGGCCGCAGCCTGAACCTGTCCCGCCTCTGCCCGCGACGGCCGCGGCCATCTCCGGGCAGACCTTTGTCTTCGAGTCCAATCGCATCGGACTCCTGTCCGTTCGCCTCGACTTCGACGAGTCGGCCGAGACGACTATCCAGCTCGAGATGGCGAACGAATCGGGACCGCGCCTGCTCCGCGTCGGCCTGGACGGGGTCTACCGGACGAGTCGGTCCGGCCGCCCGATCCTGGCGCGCGGTCATTGGGCCGATGCACAAACATTCATCATTGACTATAACGAAGGTCCCGGCTTGGCCGCCTATACGTTACGACTTCAGTTTGATAGTGATAAACTCATTTTCGACGCACCCGGGCTGGGAAGCTTCGAAGCGCATCGGAAGTAAAGGAGGAATATGAAACCTGTCTCTCTCTTTGAACTTGGCGTTTACTCCTCGAAGTGGATCAAGGATTTTTATGACCAGGCCGGCGTCTGGTGGGGCGCCGATCCGCAGGAGGCAGGTGTACATCAAACACGCCTGCAAACTGTCGAGCGCCTATGCGGCCAAGGGCCAAAAAAGGTCCTGGAGCTGGGCGCGGGTCCCGGCGCGACGGCCGCGGCGTTCGCGGATGCCGGTCACGATGTGACGGCCGTGGAGCTGAGCCCGGCACGCGCGGACTATGCCAGGGAGCTTACCAGGACTGCGCGCAAGGGTTCCCTGACCGTTTTGGAAGCCGACTTTTATACGGTGGGACTCAAAGAACGATTCGACGTCATTTGTGTCTGGGAAACATTCGGTCTCGGCACGGACGCCGATCAGCGCCGCCTGCTCAAGCGCATTGCAAATGAATGGCTCCAACCTGAAGGTTCTGTCTTGATGGAGGTCTACAGTCCTGTCCGCCCGGCCAGGGAGGCCGGTACGGAGAGGCGGCTGCCGCCTCTGAAGGGTGTTCCCGGCTCGGTGGAGATGATCAACCGCTGCCACTTCGATCCCCTCCACAGCCGCTGGATCGACGAATGGATCCCGGTGGAGGCACCGGAAAAAGCCCTGGCCCAGGCCATCCGTTGTTATACCCCGGCCGACTTTCTTTTATTACTGGAAGGTACCTGCCTGGCAGTGCAACACATCGAAGTCGATGGCCATGTTCCTGATGTAAAAAGCAATACGATTGGTGTGTCCGGGCCGTTGATGGATGAGTGGTGCTATCTGGTTCAACTGACGTTTGACAAATAAAAAGCAGGTCTCGCTCCGGTGGTCGAGTAGCCCGCCGAAGGTCCCGGTGTTCTTCCGGGAAAGGGCGTATCGAGACTAAGCGTGACCTACACCTTCTTCTACTGTTTCGTCCCACACTCAGCACAGAATTTGGCACCTGCTTCGATCTTCGCGTTTTCAGACATCTGGCGGTATTTGAGGTCCCTTGTACATCGCTGTGCATCTATGTACAATAGTTTCAGGCTCATCCATTTTGATCCATCGAACTATTTTGAGACGGGAGGCTGCTTGCAGCGCTCCCCGGAGGGAAAATGAAGGTTTTGACCGTCTACGCCAATCCGAATCCACGGTCGTTTTGTCATGCCATCCTGGAGCAATTTAGCCGGGGGTTGAAAGATGCCGGGCATACGAATGAAGTAGTGGATCTCTATGCAATCAGATTTAATCCCGTCCTCAAGCTATGGGATTTCACCAACTGGGTCAATGAAACCACGCCGATGGAATATTTGAAGGCAATGATTCAGAGCTCCACGAACCGGTTTGTATGGTTCTTCGCAGAGAAGTGGCTCCGCAACAAGGATATCTCCGATATTGCAAAGCTGGCTCGTCCATTTAGGCCTCGGGATATCCTGAAACAGCAAAGGAAGATCGCCGAAGCGGATGCTTTAGTAATCATTGCTCCCGTGTGGTTCGTGGGCTTTCCAGCGATCCTCAAGGGCTGGATCGAGCGTGTCTTCAGTTACGGCTTTGCCTTTGCCTTCACCCCGGAAGGCTGGCAGGGGGAGATGAAAGGTCACGTCCCATTGTTCAAACATCAGAAGGCCCTGATCATCAGTACGACGATGTTCAACGAAAAAGCCTATCAGGGAGGTCTGGGCGAGGCGATGAAGAGGCTGATCGACGACTTTGGGTTCCGGTACTCGGGGTTCCGGGACGTCGAACATGTTTACTTCTATTCTGTCGGCGCGGTGGATGCTGCCACAAGGCAGAATTATTTGCAGCAATCCTATTGTTTGGGCAGGGAATTTGCTGAAGTGAGGAAAAATGTATCTGATCGATGAAAGAATACTTGGCATCGTCATTGTGTTTCTGTTGGGCCTGCTGGTCGTCACCAAACAGGTGACCACGGGCTCCATCCTGGATAAACCGCGCGGCAGGTTCCTGGTCCAGCTCGTCAACGTCTTCAATCTCTTCTTCCTGCTGGTCGTGAATCCGCTGGCGGCGATCCTGCTGCTCACGCGGCGTCTGGCCGCAGCCGATCCCACCCGCCTGGAGATCGCGCATCCGGGTCTTCTGATCACCCTTTCGATCATTGGCATCCTATTGTACGTGGCAGGGTTTCTGCTCATGGCCTGGGCGTTGATCAGCCTGAAGCGCAACTACCAGCTGGGAGGCAGCACACCCAGGGATACAGATAAGCTGGTAATCCTGGGACCCTACCGCATTCTCAGGCATCCGATGTATGCCGCGGCTTTGTATATCTCACTGGGTCTGGCCTTGCTCACCCAGTCACTGGCATGTCTGGCGGTATTCGCTATTTATCTTGTGCTGATCCTCCAGCTGGTCCCGCTCGAGGAAAGAGGCTTGCAGAGAGCCTATGGGCAGCAATATGCGGACTATCAGCAAAAAACAGGAACACTTATTCCCTTTGTGTTTTGATGTACAAAAGGAATTTACGCAGCGAAAAATCTATGACCTTCGATCAATTCTCGGCGATTATTTGATGATCTCGACGGGTCGCCCGAATGGTGCACCAGAAGAATAAAAAACAGGTTGGGATAAGCTCTGGCTTAGCCCAACCTGCTAACGATCCCCCGTTTTTGGTTTTAGGGAAGATCACGGTTTTTACTTACAATGGCCATTGGCATTGCCTTTGCCCGGCTGGCTCAGACCCTGATCAATGGCCGAGATCAATTGACCGTCAGCCGTGTCGCCGCTCAGTTCCCAGAACATAAGACCGCGCAAGCGATTGTGCCGGATATAGGCGGTTTTGTAGCAGATCGTCTGCGGATCATCGTAGGTCCAGAAGTCGGTTCCATCGAAGAGCCAGGCTGCCTTGGCTTCCTCATTCCAATAGCGGGTAAATTCGCCTGCAGCTAATTTGGTATTTAGAACCTTGTAGTCTTCACTCCCTGCTTCCCAGGTGCCTGAGGCCGGGCCAGTCGCCGGCTGGAAGAGCCCATCATCCTGATTCGTGACGCCGGTCCAACCACGGCCATAGAAGGGCATCCCGACCACCAGCTTATTGGCCGGTACATCTTGATCGAGATAGTACTCAATTACGCTGTCAACCGAAATATCACTTGCATACAGATTAGCAAGAAATCCGGTCTGCGGATCCCAGGCGCCATGGAAGTCATAGGTCATAACATTGATGAAATTGAGGTAAGGATGAATTTCATCGAGATCTATTTTGGTCCGGGCTTCGCCAGCCGGCGTGGCAACAGTCAACAGCAAGTCGTCATCGATTTCATCCAGCTGTTCGCGGAATTCAGCCAGCAGCAGGGTAAAGTTTTCGGTGTCTTCGGGCCGAATAATATTCCCAGGATTGCCAGGATATGCGGGATACTCCCAATCGATATCGATCCCGTCAAATACGCCCGCGGCTGCACCGGGGCCGCCCATGCCGCCCCAACCCGGATCCGGCAAGTCACCTTTGATGAACATATCCACGCACGCTTTGACAAAAGCCTTGCGTGATTCTTCGGTGAGAGCCGCATCCGAGAACCATTTCGAGCCGGTCCAGCCGCCGATCGAAATCACTACCTTGATATTCGGATGCAGTTCCTTCAACGCCTTAAGCTGCTGAAAGTTCCCCAGGATGGGGTTGGGCCAGGTAACCGCTTGCCCATTTACCGACTCCTCTGCTGTCCATGGCTTCTGATAGTCGGCCCACTCATCAAACAACTTGCAGACAACCTGTCCACTTGCATCGGGCGCGGCATTCGCAAAGGCATAATTAATGACCGTGAGCTTGTCGGCCGAGCCGCTCTCGACAATATTCCTGACCCGGTAATTACGGCCATAAATACCCCACTCGATAAAATATCCCACGATCTCTTTGTCAGTTTCCGGCGCGGCTGCCGCAGGGACAGCCGCCATGGCGAAAATTGTCAACAAGCAGACCAGCATCATTAGTTTTCGTGTTTTCATTGTTCCTCCTTTTGGTTTGTAACTGCTGTCATCAGGGGATCAACTTTCCGGAGGTTCGAACTCATGCTTCTGGCGATAGGCTTCCTCCTTTCACGAACAAATCCGGTGACATGGATGTTGGGCTTCAATGATTAGAAGAATGCTACTCCCCAGTATCAGTATAGTGAAACGATCCCCTCAAGTCAACAATCTCAGCGGAACTGGCCGCAGTAGTTTTCTGTCGCCGGGTCTGAAAAAAGTGACAGTCACCTTTGAGGTGACTGTCACTTGAATTACGCCAGTCCAACTTCCTTGTTGAACTCCACGATCAGCTCATCGATCTCGTCGGCCTGTTTCTGGACGTCGGTCCAGTAATTCGGGTCGTACCATTGCTCCTGGATTTCGTCGTAGGTGCGGCACTGCTGCTCGACCCAGGTGTAGTATTTCAGGTTGTGCACGCGGCGGCGGTCGGTGTAGCGCAGCTCGAGCATATTGTCGGTGGACTGCCCGTGCAGGTAGCGGGCGAAATCGGCCGCGGCATCCGTCTCGGTGTATTGACCGTATTCCTGGTGCATCTCGTGCAGGCGTGAGCGATAGAGCTCCATCGAGTCGGTCAGGACGGTGATCATGATGTCCTGCTCGGTCATCTCGTAGTATTTGGCAGCCTTGATGCAGGACAGCACGTTGGAGATGCCGGAGAAGCCCAGCAGGTCCAGTTGACCGACGACAGCTTCGGGAACACCTTTCTGGACGAGATAGGCCCGCCCGGTCTCTTCGTTGAAGAGGCGGGAGAGGTTGACCACGGCGTTGTCGTCGATTGCAACGACCATATCCGTATTCTTGGAGTTGTGGATCCAGGGCACGTGCTTGTCGCCGATACCCTCGATGCGGTGCGCGCCGAATCCGTTTTCGAGGAGCGTGGGGCATTGCAGGGCCTCACTGGCCACGATCTTGCTGTCGGGGAAGAGCCTCTTCATGTAATCGCCGCTGGCAATCGTCCCGGCGGAGCCTGTGGCGGAGGCCATGCCGCGATAGCGGTCGTTCGGGCGCATGGCCCGCTGCAGGACTTCCTCCATGGCGTGGCCCGTCACTTCGAAGTGCCACAGGTAATTGCCGAACTCTTCGAACTGGTTGAAGATCATCAGGTCCTGGCCGGACTTTCTCAGCTCCCAGCATTTATCGAAGATTTCCTTGACGTTCGATTCCGAGCCGGGCGTCTTGATCGTCTCGCCGGCGACCTTGGCCAGCCACTCGAAACGTTCCCGCGACATGCCTTCGGGCAGGATCGCGATGGAATCGCAGGCCAGCAGGGCCGAGTCATACGCGCCGCCGCGGCAGTAATTGCCGGTGGAGGGCCAGACGGCCTTCTGCGTCGTCGGGTCGAACTGACCCGTGACCAGCCGCGGCACCAGACAGCTGAACGCCGCGCCGACTTTGTGCGCGCCGGTCGGGAACCACTTCCCCACCAGCACGAGGATGCGGGCCGGGACCCCCGTCAGCGAGGATGGCAGCTCCAGGTAGTTGACCCCGCCGAAGGTCCCGCCGGACGCGGCCGGCTCATTGTGCCAGTTGATCCGAAACAGATTGCGGGGGTGAAGGTCCCAAAGTCCAATGCCCTTCAATTCACTCTTTACTTTGGCAGGGATCTTGGAGGGATCCTTCATCTGTGCGTAGGTGGGGATGACGATGTTGCGTTCTTTCGCTCGCTTGATGGCATTCGCCCGGCGAGATTTTTCAATGGTGAGGTCAATGGTTGTCATGGATTTCTCCTTAGTAAAGTTGTCTGACAACTTGTATTATATCTCACAATCTTTTCAGCCACAATATTTTCCAGCTTGCGCAAGGTTTTCCTTGAAGGGCTGCACCATATCCAGCACGAGGCGTTCCCCCTCCCAGGGAAGATAATATTGTTTGACTCTCCCCACCTCAGCCCATTCCAGTTCATGCCAGCCTGGAATGTCCCGTTTGCGGTCCTTCAAGCGGGCCCGATGAACGGATTCATCCGAGCAGATGCATTCGATCACGCGCCAGTCCGCGCCATACTGCTCCGACAGCTGACGCCACAGGCTCCGGATGTTTTGCGAACCCGCCACGCTGTCGAGGATGACCGACTGTCCGAGCATCAGCTGCCGTTCGGCCAACACCGTCAGCAGCTCGTACCCCACAGACTTCGGCGGGCTGCTTTCGATGATTGGGTTAAGACCATTTCGTACCAGTGTGGCTTCGAGCCAATCCTTTGCAAAGACGGGAATACACAGGTCTCTCCCCACTGTTTCTGCCAGAGTGCTCTTGCCTGCCCCCGGCAGGCCGGAAAAGACGATCAGTTTCATTTCGCCTCCACTCACTTCACTTGTATCCTGCCAAACATGTATACTTTACGAAGATTCATCCTGTTAGCATATGCTAATTTCAGAGATTAGCAAGGAGAAATTATGAAACCCAAAGCAGCAGGGACTCTGTCAGGTTGTGTTGTCTGGTTCATTGTATTTGGCACGCTAAGCACCTGTTTTCTTCCCGCGGCAATGGCAATCGGCGGCTTTACCTCGGTTAGCAACTTTGCCATGCAAACCATCGGACCGCTGATTTGTCCAGACGGGAGCACAGCCAAATCATATTCGTATCCAACCACAACCACCGACGAATTTGGTAACTCCCAGCCGAGCACTGCTTATGAATTGCATTGTATCGACGCGAATGGCGCCGTTGTCAAGGAAGATCCTGTCCTATACGCATTCCTGTGGATTGGAATCATTGCAGCAATTGGTCTAGTCAGCGCAGCATTACTTGCGTTTGCACTCGGTGCGCCTGCGGGCGTGCTGATTACACGATTACTCAAAAGCAGACAAAAGACAGACATTACTGCAAACATTGAGCCTGTATAATTTTTTTATAACGAACCTGTAAAGTAATTTTAATGTAAACGTCTTTAGTTCATTGTATGATGGATACATAACAGAGAAAGGAGGTCCTTATAGAGACACCCCCAGAAATTCATGATGATGGTAGGACCGGGGTGCCCTAAACTGGTCAAAGCTCCGCTTTGCGCGAAGCGTCCAGACGTTCTCCGAACGAAGAAGGATGCACTTCCCGCTCCTTACCGGACAGTAAAATTTTGACGGATGGGTAACACCCATCCGTCCTTTTGTTTATACAAGGTTGACTTGTCCAGATCATCCCGGGTTATTTCTTCTACACGAAGTGTATTTCATAACGAATGAAGTGCCCGACTCATTCGATCCAGTCCCTGCTTGAGAATCCTGCGGGATGTGCCGAAGTTGAGTCGTACGTGTCCCTTGCCCTGCTCTCCAAAGATCGCGCCATCACTTAACGCCACTTTTGCCTTTTCCAGGAAGAATTCGTAGGGGGATTTCTTCAAATCCAGGCGGCTGA